>CAYLXJ010000108.1:0-7389 GCA_964387385.1 uncultured Pirellulales bacterium | reverse complement strand
CCAGAACTTTATCGAATACGATATAAGCTACCTGATAGACCGGGCTATAACGAGGGACAAAAAGACAATCGGCGTGTTAAGCTCGCTGCCTGTGATGGGTGAGGCAAGCGATTATATGGCGCAAATGATGAGGATGCAGGGCCAGCAGCCAAAGGTCGCCTGGACAATCATTCAGCACCTTCGGCAGAAATACGATGTCAAGAGTATTCCGGAAGATACAGGTGAAGTAAACAATATAGACGTGCTTCTGGTGGTTCATCCCAAGAATTTGTCCGACGAGACACAGTTCGCGATAGACCAGTTTGTCCTCAAAGGCGGCAGGACGATTGTTCTTGTTGACCCATATACTTATGCCGAAGAGCAGAATCCAATGCAGGGTCGGGGATTACCCTCATCGAACCTCAGGAAACTGTTGAATAACTGGGGTCTCGATATGCAGGAGATGACCTTTGCGGGCGACAGGCAGCTTGCGCCGGCTGCGCCGCTTTCAGGAAGTCAGCGCGCGGAGAAAATCATCGGCTTTTTGAAACTTGAGCCGCCCGATAGCTTTAACCGCGATAACGTAATAACCAGCCAGCTTAACAACGTAACAGTGTTGTTTGCGGGTGTTCTTAACGAATTCGAGCCAAAAGGCGACGCGAATACCCCTGTCAAAATCGAACGGATTCCGCTGATAACAACGACCGCCAGGGGCAACTCTTTCCGGCTTGACAGTCCCTTCGAATTGCAGATGCTTGATGCGCCATCGCTTATGAAAAAATTTAACGATGGCTCAAAGCCCGTTGCGATGGGGTATCTGCTTAAAGGAAAATTCAAAAGCGCCTTCCCTGAGGGCGTAAAAATTGAAGCGGTACAGTCAGAAGATCCCAATGAACCGCCGAAGCCCCCGCTTCACCTTACAGGCATTACAGAGGCGGCGGAGGACTGCGTTGTCGCTGTATTTTCAGACGTCGATTTTATATCCAACACTATGGCTTATTATCAAAACCCGCTTTTCGGCAACATCGTTATCGGCGACAATAGCACGCTGTTGATGAACACAATCGACGAGCTGGGCGGCTCCAACGAATTGATTTCAATCAGGTCGCGAGGCAACTTCCAAAGACCTTTTGTTGTCGTTGATGAGATTGAGGCAAAGGCAGAGGCCGAGACCGCTAAAGAAGTGGCGAAACTTCAGGCCGAAATCGACGGTTTCGACAATGAACTTAGGACGCTTATTACATCGACAGACAAGGAGCAGCAGCAGATTATCGGAAGCTCAATCGCACAGAAGAAAAAGGACCTTGAGCTGAAAAAAATCGAGGCACAGCGCCAGCTTCAGCAGGTTCAGAGGCAGAAACGACAAAATATCGAGCACTTGGGCAATGTTCTGAGGGCGTTCAATATGTTCTCTGCGCCGGCAGTGATACTTGTAATCGCGGTTGTGCTGGGTATTCGGCGCAGCGTTATGAAACGTCACTATATCAGTCACGCGAGCGATGCGTGATATTACTCGTCAAACGGTTGCGGTTACGCGGCTCGTATCGGTTGCGTCGAGCGGCAATCGTTCAGGGACGCAACAGTATGACGTAATACGAAACGAGCAGCGCAACCGTTAGACGAAATACGTTCAAAGAGCAGGAGTTAAAAAAGTATGAGTAATCGGAATTTGTTGATACTCGGATTAGTGGCTTTAACGATGGTTGTATGGGCGGTGGCGATGTCGAAACTGTCGAGCGTAGCAACCGCTCCCCCGGCCGGCACGGGTTATCTAATTCAGGGGCTTGACCCCGACCAGATAGCGAGCATCATCGTCGGCAAAGACGGCGAGCAGGTAAGATTAGTCCGCAGAAGGCAGAATTTTGTCGTGACAAATCTTGACAACTACCCTGCCCGTTCCGAGGAAATAAACAAGCTCATCACAACCTGCCTCGATATTAAAACGTCTGAACTATTCACAAATAATCCGGAAAATCATAAAGACCTCGGTGTTGCTGAAAAGGACGCAAGCCATCTGGTTAAGTTTTTCGGCGCCGATTCAAACCTGATTACAGGCGTCGTAATAGGAAAACAGAAGGAGCGCAGCGAGGGCCTCGGGTTCGTGAGAAGGGCCGAGGACAACGCGGTCTATGTTACGGCGGCGCAGATTCCGTGGATTAAAAGAAAGCCGGTTGATTACGTTAATCAGGAACTAATCAGCGTAAAGCGCGAGGATATCGAATCGGTAACGCTAAGCTGTCCCAACGAGACATACGTTCTAAGGGCAGATGATAACGATGTTATTAAGCTCGATAATCTGCCGGAAGGCAGGACACTCAACGCTGGTTTTGCACGTCCGGTCCTCGTGGCATTGGCTAATATAAGGTTCGAAGACGTCAATGCAGAATCATCTCGCAGCGACTTGACGTTTGATAAAAGATATATCTGCCGGCTGAAAGATACGACCACCTACACGTTCTGGCTTGCAAAAGACGGCGACAAATGGTTCGCCAAGTGCGACGCCCAGTTTGCCGACCAGACGCCGGTTACTATGACACAGGGACAGGTGGAATCCGAGGAGGAGCTTAAGAAGAAAGAGGCCAAATTGCTCGCGCAAGCCGCAGCCGAGGAATTTTCAAGAAAGCACAAGGACTGGATTTACCAGATACCGGATTACGTTGGCGGCAATATGACCAGGCCGCTCGCGGAGATTCTTGAGGACCCGAACAAACCGCCGATGCAGGAAAAGGCTGATGCTGATGAGTTACTCAACGAAGCCGGCATGCCCGCCGAAGAATAATCTCTAACGATGATTAGTTTTTTCGCTGCATTGTCCAAAAATCCGCAAAAAGCGGAGAGTTGGCGGCTATTAAAAGAAAAAAACACTTTTTTTAAAATATTATTTCGTTCGTAACCCCCCCTATAAGGACTTATGAACAATTATAAGAATTTTCTCACTTTTCCATCAACATTTGCGTTGACATAGGCGCCTTTATATATAGGATGCAGTCATAATTAAATTCATATAAATATATAAAGGCAAATATGACTACTCCGCACCGATACAAAAAAAGTAGTCGTTCGACAAAGGCAAGTCATCGGCCTCAATCAATCACTAACCGCTTACATACACACTTGTTCATTCGGAGGGCTTATCAATGAATAAGACAATTTTGTTCTTAGGAGTAATTTGTTTCGTTTTTGCGGCCATTATTCCAACATCACTGGCTCAAGATAATGTAGACATCGGACAGACGAAAACGCAGATTATTTCACTGATTAAGGCGAGCAAGTATAATGAGGCGGATGAGGAAATAGCTAAGATTATGGTTCTGCCCGTAAGTTACGAGAAAGGCGTATCGCTTCAGCAAATAGCTGGGGCATATCAAAACGCTGGACAAGCAGACAAAGCAATAGAATTGAGTGAATATGTTTTGCAGAACTGGCCTAAAGAGGGCTTTGCTATCTGGACGGCTATGTCAAAAGCACTTTCACTAGTCGGTAAAGATGACATTGAATCAGCGGATAATACGGTTGAATTCATTAGAAAAGAGTTTTCAAATCATCCAGAACTGCCGAGAGTTCTCTTAATTATTGCCGACAATTTCTTATGGCACAGAATGTATGACAAAGCCCAAGGTTTATACTATATAATTATAGATTCTAATAATCCATCGTCGAATAATGCCAAACTTGGCATTGCGGGAACTGAGATTTTGCGTCTTATTGGAAAGAATAGGTATTCCGATGCACAACAGAAAGTCGATTCAATAATTGCCGATTTTAATAACCAGTCCGGATTACCTGAGATGCTTATGCGCATCGGCAAGGAGTTCTGTTGGCAAAGACAATATGGGGAATCTAAAGAAGTATTTGAGCTATTAATCGCCAAATTCTCTGAAAGTTCACAAGGCAAACAAGCAAGATTATGGTCTGTCAAAACTGATATTTGCGCACTTATCAAAGATAGACAATACGACCAAGCCCTTGCAGATACGAATAATATGATGGTAGAATTCAAGGATGATACCGGACTGCCCGAGGCGGTATATTGGATAAGCGGGGAATTTCAGTGGACTAAACAAGACCATCACGAAAATAGTGTTGCGCAATCCGATATGTTCAATATTCTTTATCATCCGCCTGTTGAGCAACCCGATAACAACTCTATCAAAAATATTAGTGAATGGGAAAAGAAAAGGACAGAAAGCCGGACGAGTATACTCATGCTGATGGGAAAAGGCAACCAGAATGAAATTGACGAAGCGTTTGAACAAATGCTTGTTGATTTGACGGGCCAACCGGAGGATATAATATCTGATGAGATGTATTGGGTGGCAACATGGTATGAAAAAAATGATAAACCCGACAAGGCAAAAGATATTTACGAGTGTATTATTGTAAATTATCCAGATTCTATGAGAGCTAAAGAATCAGTACTGTGTGCGATTCGCCTTTCGCCAGGTACAAATGAAACTTGTGATGCAGCAGACGAAGCAGAACAAATTGCAAATAAATTAAATAACCGATTAGGACAATCCCCCCGGTTAGTACCCATATTATTCACTGTAGGCGAAGCATGCAAAGAACAAGTGGAAACAAACGGATTATTGAAATCGGACCCTACACGTGCAAAGAAATACCTGGAAAAAGCGGCTGATATATATAACGAGGCCATACGGCTTGCGGGAAATGAAGAGGCAACTGCAAGAATTTATATGCGCATTGCCGAATGTTATTGTGCCGTGCAAAGATTCGATGACGCTTTGAATTGCTATAAGGAAATAATTATTAAATGGCCGGACAGTAAAGCCGAAGCTGAATGCCTTAAAGGTATCGGTAAATATTACGAGGAACTTGAAAAACAAGGACAGATTAACCAAATTCAGTTCGAATCAGAACTTGAGCAGTTATGTAAAGAGTTGATTGGAAAGTATCCTGAGAGCCCTCAAACAGCAGAAATGCTGATTAAACTCGGCTGGACGAAATTCAGGCATGGAAAATTAGATGGCTCGATCCAATGGTTTGAAGAAGGCCTTGCAAAAAGCCCGGCATGCTGTAAACCACCAGACGCTCTTTATATAGTTGGTCGTTATTATCAGCAGAATGGAAAATATGAAAAAGCTATTGTAGCTTACCAAGAGTTGTTGAAGATTTTACCTGCGGGCAGTCCGCAAATAGAAATCGTAAACCAGAAATTACAACAAATTAACGAGATTTCTCAATAGTTGAATAATTATAAGGAGAACCAGACAATGAAAATTATATTTGAAAATACAGTGATTGTCTTTTGTTTAATTCTTTTTATCTGGCCGGTGGTTGCGCCAAAGGAAATATCCGGCAAAGATGTATCTGGTGGCTGGTGCTGTACTGAAACAGAATTCGCACGCTGCGGAGCCAGCATATTGTGCGTTAATGGGTGTAGGGTATGTGTCGGCGACGAACATAACTCCTGTATCATTTATGGAAATCCTTCATGCGCTTATTCCCCAGGTTGTGATTATATATGTCAAAATTATACTTGTAGGCGTACTTATCCTTGCTTATAAAATTAAAGCAAAGGCATCAACTGAAAAGAGATTTGAACGGATATAAGAAAGGAGCATAACATGCTAAAACGAACATCAATAATAATCGGATTCTTTATTTCATTGATTATAGAAGTTGCCAGCATCGCACAAATCCCTGCAAAAGAGGAACTCTTATCTCTATATGAAAAATCAATAGGAATGCCCAACAAGGGTGTTTACACTGTTGATACGACTCAGAATGTTGAAGGCATGGAATGGCCGGCGGATATAACCACACATTTCACCATCTTTCTCGATGGAGAGCGAAGAGCAACAAGTGGTTTTGAACGAGCCAAGCTCAAAAAGACAGGCGAGATTGCAGATGAAACAAATATAACTCGCATTTTGGACAAAAGATCGATTATGGTAATGAATCGAGAAAACGAAAAACCATTTGTCTGGGTGGATAGAGATAATGATAGGAAAAAAGCAGAGAAGGTGTTCTTTGGCACGATGGGCGCTGGAATGATAAATGAAGGAATCTTGTTAGGTACAGAAAACGAAGTTGAAGATGGAAACAAAAGATTACCCGATTACCTTCGTGAATGTGCAAATCTAAAAGTAAGAGAAAACGAGGAAAATATCGACGGCCATCCAACGTATGTTTTTGAAGGCCAGAGCAGTCAAGGCAAGTTTGTCATTTGGCTCGACCCGAACGCAGATTTTCACCCTCGTAGAATTGAGCTACACAAAATCGGGGATAACTCTTTATATGGCAAACCTCTTTCTTCTTATCGTTCTGGAAGGCCGGAACTGGCCGGAAAACAATTAAAAGAATACAGCGTTGTTTATGACTCTATGAAAATCATTGATATAAACGGCCTTTATATGATTACAGAAGGAAGAATGGTTGAGTCAAAATTATTTACCGATGATAGCAAGTTTATAATTACATCAAACTTTAAAATTTCAGGAATTGATTTGAATCCAGATTTCAATGCCTTGAAGCCGTTTGAGGTAAAAGTTCCTGACGGAACACCGGTGAGCGATGGTGATTTTCCCGGCGGCAGGTTTGAGGTTCGACAGGGAAAAATCGTATCAGCCGGGACCGCGTTTGAGGAAATAGATAAGCAGATTGACCAATTGAAACAGCAGCAGTAAGATTTGCAGAAAAAAGGGATTTAAGCAGCGTGATGAGATTATCTGAAGCGAAAAGATTTCGATTTTCGGTCTTTGCTGTTGTATTTCTTACAAGCATTTTATCAACGCCTAATGCATTCTTGTGGTCGGCGGAGCCGAATCCCGATGTAATCGGGATCTCAAAAAAAATATCAGGCGGGTATTGCGGGATTTATTGTCTGTATGGAGCGATGCGACTTTTAGGCAGGGATTGCGAGCCGAACGAGTTGATAAAAGAGGAATATATCGGCTCGGCAAAAGGAAGCTCGCTTGCGGAATTGAAAAAGGCGGCGGTTGACCACGGCTTATACGCGACACCTGTCAAGCGATTGACTACAAAAGACTTTCGCGGAATACATATCCCAGTGATTATTCACGTAAAATCGAATCCTGCAGGGGACAGTTACGACCATTATGAATTGTATCTGGGAACAAGAGGCGATAAAGCGATCATTTACGACCCGCCGAATCCAGCGCAATCAGTTCCCCTTGCAATGCTCGCTCCGAAATGGGATGGCTCGGCGCTGCTTGTTTCCGACAAGCCGATAGACCTCAGCGCTCTTTTTGCGCCTGCGCGAAAGCGGTTTGCGGTTTATGCGGCAATTGCGATAGCAATCATTCTTGCCGTCAGATGGGCCGGTAAACGACTTATCAGTATCATAGGCCAATGGAGCCGTAAAAAAGCACTTTTGCTTGGTCTCGGCCAGTGCGCTTTTCTCGTAATAGTCGCGACAACCGGGGC
>CAYLXJ010000107.1:0-7395 GCA_964387385.1 uncultured Pirellulales bacterium | reverse complement strand
GACTATGACCCGCTCGGTAACAACAAATGCTCCTCAGTATATCGGCGGTTCGGGCAAGGTTATCTGGGGCGTCTATGAAACGAGGTCAGGCGTTGAAATGAACATAAATTACATTGAGATGGCAGTCACCAGATAGGAAATTTCGAATGTATCGATAAATCATCCGCCGCAGTCCCGATTTTAATCGGGACCGCGGCAGCTCACACCGGGAAAGGAGGTGATAGACAGAAGGTGAATAAGTTTTACGTAAAGGAGAGTCGAAAAATTTCTAAAAATGAATTAGGAGGACACTAAAAATGAAGAAACAAAGTTTATTTGTCGCAACGTGTTTAATTTTATTTTTAAGCGTTGTGGGAACTGCCCTGGCCGCATTACCGGTGCTGCACGTGGAGGGCAACAGGATAAAGGACCCGCAGGGCAACATCGTTATTCTGCGGGGCGTGGCCAACATTGACATCGGCGCCACTGAATTGTGGGAAGGCGGAATGTTTAACCTGATTGACCGTTTAACAAATACAAATGACAATCAGGGCGGGTCTCCCGGCTGGTATCCGAAGGTCATAAGATTGGCGGTAGTCCCGTCTGATTCGGGCTTCGCAAGCCCCTGGCCGTTTGTACCGGGTGACAACGGCTTTTATAACAACCTTCTTAGGCCCGTTGTTGATTACTGCGCCCAGAAGGGCCTTTACGTGATTCTGGACTGGCATTACATCGACGATACGTCAAAACACATCACAACGACCAATCAGTTCTGGACGTATATGGCGCCGAGGTTCGCCAACGACTCACACGTTCTATATGAGATTTACAACGAGCCCATAGACAATCCCAGACGCAGCACCGAGGTACAGAGATGGGCCGTAACAAAACCAAATATGCAGGCGTGGGTAAACCTGATACGCTCATATGCACCGAACAATATCATTATTGTCGGAAGTCCTCAGTATAACACGTGCTTAGTACCTATAATTACAGACCCAGTAATAGGGACCAATCTCGTTTACTCCTGGCACGATTATCCGGTGGGTTTCCTTAACAGCCAGTGGGAAAAAGACCAGGTAACAGCGGCGTCGGCGGTGCTGCCGATTATCTGTACAGAATGGGGATTCTGCGAGGGCTGGGACGATATAGTCAGCGGCAATATGATTAATTACGGCCTGCCTTTCCAGACCTTAGTTGAAAACCTGAATCTTTGCGGGTGGACGGCCTGGAGCACAAGCTATGACTGGGGCCCGCCTATTTTTAATACGGACTGGACGCTTCGGACAGGGATACCTGAAATGGGCGGATTCGTGAAGGACTGGCTATACGCGAGAAGAAACGACAACCTGCCTCAGGGTTCAGGACAGAACCAACCCCCAACAGTATCAATTTACTCCCCGACCAGCGGCGGAACAATAAACGCCGGCTCATCCATAACCATTCAGGCCGACGCTTCAGATGACGAGGGTATAAACAAAGTAGAGTTCTATCGTGACAGCACCAAGTTAGGCGAGGACTCGACAGTGCCTTACGCTTATACCTGGAACAATGTTTCACAGGGAACTTACAGCATTACCGCCAAGGCGATTGACACAGACAATGCTTCAACAATATCGTCTCCCGTGACTCTAAACGTTATAGCAGGCGCCTTCCCGTCACCGTGGATAAGCACGGACATCGGCGGACCGGACGTCGCGGGTTACGCAAGCTATTCTGGCTCGACCTTTACGGTGGAAGGCGACGGCTGGGACATCTGGGCCGGCTGGGACGGAATGCATTTCGTTTATCAGCCGATAAACACCAACGTCGAAATCATCGCCAGAGTCGCCTCGCTTGAGGCGACTGACCCGTGGGCTAAGGCGGGCGTTATGATTCGCCAGTCGCTCAGCGGCAATGCCGTCAACGTCTTTATGCAGGTAACGCCTGCGAACGGAAAACTATTCTCAAGCCGGTCACATTCCGCGGGAGAAACAGTCGGAACCGCAGGGACAGGCGCGTTGCCTCTGTGGGTAAGATTAGTCCGCAACGGCAGCACATTTACAGGTTATTCATCGACCAACGGCTCCACCTGGACAAACTCCGGCTCGGTTACAATACCAATGGCCGCAAATACTTACGTTGGTCTGGCAGTAACAGCCCATAATTCAGGTCTGCTTTCAACGGCCGTTTTTGACAACGTCAGCGTAATTCCAGGCAGCTCACTGCCTTCTGATACGACGCCGCCGGCCAATCCGACAGGACTGTCGGCTTCAGCGGTTTCGAGAAGCATTTCGCTTAACTGGAACGACAACACAGATGGCGACCTCGACTACTACAACGTTTATCGCGGGACAAGTTCGGGCGGGCCTTACAGCCAGATTAATACCTCTCCCGTAGTCGCTTCAGATTACGTTGATAATACCGTCAATAACGGCACAACCTATTATTACGTCGTCAGGGCTGTTGATATGTCATCGAATGAGTCGGGTAATTCGAATCAGGCATCAGCGACGCCGCCAGTTGACAGCACTCCGCCGGCAGCACCGACGGGACTTACCTCGATGGTTGACTTTATGGTCTGGAAGTGGGTACTTCTTGACTGGAACAACAATACCGAAGGCGACCTTGCCGGATATGACATTTACAGAGGCACTTCGGCAGGCGGGCCTTACACCAAGATTAATCCGTCACTTGTAACCACCTCGGATTACATTGACTACACGATTGGGTCAGGTTCATACTATTATCGTGTAAAGGCCGTAGATGCGAGCAGCAACGCTTCGGGTTACTCCAATGAGGTATCTGCCATTCAGCCGGGCGGCTCGGGCACGATTCTTCGGCAGTGGTGGCTGAATATCAGCGGCGGCGCGGTCGCAGACCTGACATCGAATCCGGCGTATCCCGACAGCCCGAGCGGGCAGGCCGAGATAGCCGGTATGGAAGGGCCGATTAACTTTGCCGACAACTACGGCTCACGTCTTATCGGCTACGTGCATCCTTCTGTAACCGGCTCATACACGTTCTGGGTGGCGGGTGACGATTCGTCGGAACTGTGGTTCAGCACCGACGATACACAGGCGAACGCGGTGAAAATCGCTTATAACACCTCTTACGTCAACTCTCGTGAGTGGGACAAATACGCCAGCCAGAAATCAACAGCAAAAACATTGGTAGGCGGTCAGAGATATTTCATAATGGCCCTGCAGAAAGAAGGCGGCGGCAACGACAATATATCGGTTGCCTGGGAAGGCCCGGGAATTACCAGACAGGTAATTGCTGGCGGATTCCTGTCGCCTTATGTTCCCTCGACTAATATGCCGCCGACGGTTTCAATTACGTCGCCATCAAACGGCGCTACTTTCACAGCCGGCGATAACATCACTATTAACGCGACGGCATCCGACAGCGACGGCACGGTTACAAAGGTCGATTTCTATCAGAGCACAACATTACTGGGCACTGATACGACTTCGCCTTATTCTTACACATGGAACAACGTTTCGGCGGGCAGCTACGTTTTGACCGCAAAAGCAACTGACGATGACAGCGCCGTGACAACATCATCGCCGGTTAATATCACGGTCAACCCAGCCGGCGGCGCGACTATGCACGTCGATTCTATTACCTGCAGCAAGGTGAAAGCGGGTAACAAGTGGAAGGGTCGGGCGGTGGTCGTAATCAAAGACAGCTCCGGCAACGCCGTTTCCGGCGCGTCGGTAACAGGTACGTTCAGCGGCTCTTATAATCAGACGCTGTCCGGCACGACCGACACAAACGGCTCGGTAACGCTGACAACATCGTCCTCCGTCAGCGGAACAGTCACGTTTACCTTCTGTGTGACTGACGTGACAAAGTCAGGCGCAACATACGATTCAGGAGCAAACGTGGAGACCTGCGACGGCTTCAGCGGTTAGTTTGATGAGACGAAGACAGTATTAAAAAAACCGGGCGTCCCTCAGGGACGCCCGGTTTTTTTGACATTAAACAGTTTATTCAAATTTCGCAATTGAAATCATCAGGCCATTTTTGATTGTCTCCTTATTTCCCTGTTGCACATACGATATTCCCAGGGGGAGATGCCGATTCTCTGTTTGAAATATCTCGAGATATGGTTGGCGCTGTTGTAACCGAGTGCAAAGGCGATATCCGATATCTGGAGATCGGTTTCGAGGAGCATTTGGCCGATAATGGCTATGCGGACGCGTGTTATTTCGTCGTGAACGGACCGTTTCAATACTTTCATAAATTTCTCATACAGGACGTTTCTGGAGATTCTCACAGCTTTAGCGACATTGTTAACCTGTATGGGACGTTTTGCATTCTGATGGATGAAATGCAACGCCTGACTGACCAAGAGGTCCTCGACAGCAATGATGCTGGTTGACTGTCTGGTCACGACCCTTGTCGGCTGAACAACAACCTTCTGTGGTTTCAGCTTTTTGCCCGTCATCATTTTGTTCAAAAGCTCACAGGAGAGAAACCCCGCCCTCTCGACATCCAGTTCGACGCTCGACAACGGGGGGTTTATGATGTCGCAGACGTGGTCATCATTATCTACGCCGACAATAGCCACATCATAAGGCACCTCGAGTCCAGCTCTCGCGCAGGCCTCGGTAACGTGCTGTCCGCGCCTGTCGTTGCAGGCCATAATCCCGACCGGTTTCGGCAGGTCCTGCAGCCATTTGACAAGAATCAATTCTTCCCTGTACCATTCACGTGCCTTGTGGGATTTCGGCTGTCTAAAAACGTTCGTTTTGAAACCCGCCTCTTCTATTCGTCCGGTGAAACTCTCACAGCGTCTTCTGGACCATACAAGGTCGTCGAAGCCGCAGAACCCGAAGTGCCGGAAGCCCCTTGCAAGAAGGTGCTCTGCGGCCATTATTCCAATTGCTGAGTCGTTTGTTGTTATGACGTTCCATCTGGGGTCGGGCGGGGTCATTCCCACAGAAATAAACAAGGGGATATTTAGTTTTATTAACTCTCCCACGCCTTTGAAATCGCACGTTATTATACCGTCAGGCCGCCACCTTTTGATATAATCCGGGTCGGCCCAAACTCTTGTGCGTTCTTTATAGCCCAGGTCGTCGTTATAAAAAATCCACGGGAAAATCCAGGGTCCGTGCATTTGTGAATACTTCACAATGCCGCGGATAAGGCCCCTGCCGTATCTGGGGGCGCTTTCAATAATCATCGCGACTCTCGGCGGCTTTTTCATACCCTGATTATACATCATAGAACCGCGCAGTGACAATCCGCAGAAAACGTCGCTGATAAAATGGTGTTTGGAAAGGGTAAAATGGTGTTCGCCCCAGGGGCGAGTACCTTATAATTTAATTAAGAAGTGTGATAACAGAACCCGCACTGCGTTAGTTTGGAGGAGAAGAATATGCACAGATGAAAATATACGCCAGCTTTACGGTCCGGCCAATTGTATTACTTATTGTTCACAGTATAAAATCATAATCATATACCAAGAATAAGGAGAGTTAAAATGTACAGGAGAGCAGTATTACTAAGTAGCATTGCGGCGGCGGTTTTTTGCCTTTTCTGTCATCAGGATGCTTCGGCGGCGGGCATCGGCAACGGGGTAAATTTACAGCCCTCTTATTACAACAACGGCTGCGTCAACTTTGCATGGCCTTTGATGGAAGGCATCTCAACCGTGAGAATCGAGATTGAACCCGACAAGGTCGAACAGGCCAAAGGATGGCTTCGAGAGGCAAAGGCCGCAGGCAAAACCATTATTGCAACTTACCACGAGGCCGATGATCTCGGCTCCGACAACGCAAATGACCTTATGGCAGCCGCCTACTGGTGGCAGGACAACTACGCCGCCCTTGCAGCAGAGGCCTCATTCACCCTTAACCTGATGAACGAGTGGGGAAGCCACAATCAAACCGCAAGCACCTTCGCTTCCGCATACAATAACGCCATCAGCGCGGTTCGCCAAGTCTATAGCGGCACCATTATTGTTGATTGTGCGGGCTGGGGGCAGGAGACCCACGTAGCAGCCGACGCCTCGAGCTCGATTATTGACGGAAGCATTATGTTCTCGGTTCACATCTACCCCGCCGCATGGAATAGCGTTACGGGCCAGTATGTGCAAAATTCGGACCTTGACTACCTCGCAAGCGTCGGCGGAAGGCCCTGCATAGTAGGCGAATTCGGAAACTATTCCAGCGGCAAACCGGGCAAATGCGACTGGTCGGCTGTTGTCAACCATGCAAAATCCAAGGGCTGGCCCGTCCTTGCCTGGGCCTGGAACGGCTGCGGTACGTCAATGAATATGGTCACTCCTCGCTGGAAAGACGACCCCGACGCTACTTCATTCTCTACAAATTCGTATTTCACGCTGATGTGCGGCTACCTCGGCAACTGCGGCCCCGGCGGCTCATACTCAGGCACCGGAAACTCCTGCACCAGCGGCGGCGGAACACCGCCTGCCGCTCCGAGCAATTTGACAGCGACCGCGGTCAGCTCCAGCCAGATAAACCTGTCCTGGGCGGACAACTCGAACAATGAAAACGGCTTCGCCATCGAGCGAAAAACCGGTTCAGGAGGTACATACGCAGAGATAGCGACCGTCGGTGCGGGTGTTACAAGTTTTCAAAACACAGGTTTAACGGCATCGACGACCTATTACTACCGCGTGCTTGCCTTTAACGCGGACGGCGACTCTGCTTATTCAAATGAGGCCTCTGCTACCACGCAATCTGGCGGCGGTGGAGCTACAACAATGCACGTGGATTCTATTTCGGTGGCCATTGTTTACGTTAATCCTGTGTCGAACAAAGCCAGCGCTACTGTAGTTGTTAAAGATAATCTTGGAACCACAGTCAGCGGGGCCACGGTAACGGGTGTATTCTCGGGCGGAGTTACAGGAACTGTCAGCGCCACGACTGACGCCACTGGGACCGCGGTCCTGAACAGCGCCTCTAAGAAAGGCCTCACAAGCGCTACTTTCTGCGTTAGCGGTATAACACACGCTTCTTTGACTTACGATTCCGGGAGCAACGTTGAGACATGCGACTCGTCACCTTAAAGTTGATATTGTTTCAAATAAGTAATTCAATCGGGCGGCCCTCAGGGACGCCCGGTTTTTTATATCAAACGGCTTGCTCAACCGGAGTAATAGGTGCGTTTTCGGGCAGGGAGTTGATTGTCCAGTAAAGGTCGAGGACCTTAATTGCCTGGAGGAAGACCTTATAATCGGAGGGTTTGACAATGTAGCCGGCAGCGCTTTGGTCGAAGCAATCGATCTTATCCTGGTCGGCTTTCGAGGTTGTAAGGACAATTACGGGAATACATCTAAGGTCCTGGTCTGCCTTGATGATTTTCAGGAATTCATTTCCACTCATCCGCGGCATATTCAGGTCGAGAAGAATAACACAGGGTTTATCATTAGCATCATGTCGCAAATAGTCGAGGGCTTCT
>CAYLXJ010000106.1:0-7428 GCA_964387385.1 uncultured Pirellulales bacterium | reverse complement strand
GAATTATGGTTTAGCCAGCAGCGCGATTTCGACGCGATCGGCGAATGGGACTACTACTGGCATTACGGGAAGATGTATTTCGTATATGAAGGCCGTTTCAAGTTGCCGCCTGGGTCATACAGCCCTGGCCGCACACTGGTTATCTTTCGTACGGAGGAACGGGCAATCCCAGACCCCGAGAGTCACATCGTCCATAAAATCATCCGCCCAGACGGCGCGGAAGCTCTCTGGATTTGCAGTTTATAGATTTGCAAACAGGGAAATGGCGTAGGGAAAACATTTTTGTCTAAACAGTATTATTCGGGATATTCAGGGCTGGCTGGGGAATCTGACTGTATTATTATCTTCTTTATATGTCTCAACCTCTGCTGCCTCAGGTTTTTTAACGGTGCCGTATTTGGTTTTCAGGGCGTTGTATTTTTCAATAGATATTTGTGCTGCCTCTAAACCGCCGTCCGGGTTTATAAATGTTTCGATAAAACTTCGGGGGTATCGCCTCAGATTTTCCGCCGAACGCTCGGCTTTCTCGAACTCCCTGCGGGCTGCGATGGTATTTCCGGCTTTATCCAGCTTTACTGTTCGCACTATATGGTAGTAAAAGCTCACCATATCTTCGCCGTATGCAAATCGTTTTTCGTCGGCCAATAAGCGCTCTTGTTCCACAGGATTTTTACACTCAAGCAGCGCAGTATCGATATCGCTTCTGGCCAGACGCAGCGATTCGATGATTTCCAGAAGGTCAGGCCCGTCGTTTGCCGGCGGATGAAACGGCTCGTAGCGGAAGTGTTTGAGAATAAACGGGTCCTCTCCACGGTTAATATGAATCGCCATATTGGTCTTGAGCGGCGTGATATTTCTAAACGCGTCCTCCAGATGATTGTAAAACGCCCGTGTGCGTTCGAAAGTAGTGGGGTAAAATTTACTGAAGTAGTCGTTTAGCATTGCGTTTACGTCGATTTCCGGATTCCAGAGCATACGGGAAAGCATATATTGATTCAGCGTCCAAGTGCCCCAGTCCCTGGTTAGGGTGTGCATATATTGCATATTCCTGCTGCCCGTCTTGTAATACCACGGGATGTCCGCCGCCATAATTCGCGTATAAAGAACGGGCAGCGATTTATAATTGCTTACATTGTAATATTCGCCGATGAAAAGCGTTCCCTTATACTGGCCGTCCTGATGCGGCGCCCAGCCGAGATACGCCTTGGCGAAAGGCCTGTTAATCTCAGTGCAGTTCGGGTCGTTCAATGCGTGCACATAGCAGCGTTGAATCGGGTAAAACGTAACCGAGCAATTCTCATAATCGAAATCGTCGGGCAGCGCCCGAGTGGGGGGATTTAATGTATCGCTGTAAGCAAGTGTTGACAAATGCACGTTTCGTTTCAGCCGGCCGTCATTACGCGCCTTCTGCACTTCCTTATTGACCTGATAAAGCAGCCGCAAAATCCGGTCTGAATAGCTGCCAAGCGCCTTGCAATTATTACAGTCGCACCATTTATCGCTTCCATCGAGCATCCAGAAATTGACGACATCGGCATACCGCCAAATCCCGTCGATAAGTCCTTGGACGAAATTTTTCGATAGCTCGGCAACGGCCTCATCGTTGGACGTGCAGATATTGCGGCCCTCTTTAGACCATCCGCCGACGTCCGCTGTGCGTTTTCCGTTTCGCATTCCGAACCATTCCGGATGCGCCTGGAAATACGTCACTTTGCCTTTCCCGCCGGTTTCAGACGGGTGTTCTGAGTTGGGATTTAGAAAATTAGACAAAACGTCGTGTGCGCCTATCGCTAAGCGCATTCCGAGTTTTTTCAGTAAGGGAATTTCCTTTTGTGCGGAAGTCCAGAAGTTCATCCGGTTGCGCGCCATCCAGAGGAAAAATTCCTCGTTGCCGCGGTCCTCCCAGGCGTAAAACCCGCGTGTAAAAAACGCCGGATTCTCAACTACATCAAGCGTTTCATTGGGAATTGTGACTTTTTCAGCAGGATAAACCGTTCCCTGTTCACCCAAGCCGAAAAATCTCATACCAAGCCGTTCGAGATAGGCATATACGCCGTAAAGCGTCCCGACTCGGCCGTTTCCCTCGATTATGCACACGCTTGCCGGTGGGCGAGGAACAATGTGTATGCGAAACGATTCTGGCGTTGTTAGTGCCGGCTCACCATCTTTGGCCTGAAGGAAAGACCCGACCAGCGGATTTGACCTGCGATTGCCTATGATGAAAACGTACACGTTTTCGGAAATCTCTTTCGTCCAGCCAAGGTGAATTTTGTCTGATGGAATGCCCGTGCAGGCAGTCAGGTAACGTTTCAGCTCAACTGCCGCGAAACATTCCGTAGAGGCATCGTCATCCTCAAAATTATCATCCCAGAAGTTGACCTTGTTCTCGCTTGCCGCCGCTTCTTCGATATTACTGAAAGGCCCCGGATTGGCGATTATGTGAACAAGCGAATTCTGTGTCTGCTCGATGGACATACTGATTGAGGGCACTGGTATCGTGATAATAAAAATAGCCAATATATTCGTAAGCTTAATCATAACTGCAATTTTTGCCGGCTTAGCTGTTTTTATTTGCCTGACAATGCGTTAATCGCGCTGCAGGTTTTTGTCGCGAACAGGGCATACAAAATGAAATGGATGACGCCTACAGCGGCTGCGAAGATGCAAAGAGCCCAGGCCGATTCTGGATAGCCGTTGAATGCTCTGTTTATGAGTCCCAGAAATGCAAATACGAATAACATAGGAATAGTCACGACTAACGAAACGGAAATGAATGTAAAAGCGTAAATAAGAAATAGCACAAAAGGCAAGTCCTTGACCTTTATCATCCGCCTGTGAATAAACGAATTGTAGTCCTCAACAAAGCCCGTGACCATACACAGCGCCCAGTAGATACTGAAGACCGGAATAAACAAAAATCCTACCGCCTTAGCGGGCGTCATCGATGCCTGACTATCTGAAATCGCGGCCCACATCTTGTAAAAAAGTAGCAGCTCAATTAACACGCTGATAATTAAGAAAATATCCGCACCCGCAAAAACCGCAATTAAAGTAGAATGTTCCCCTTTATTGATTGCAGACATCAAACCTAAGCCGGCCAAAATCCCCGCGACAATTCTCACGACCATCCAGCAATATACAAACACTATTTTTGATATTCCCTTTGATGCCGGTATTGATTCAGGAATCTCTTGTTTTATTGGTTTTTCTTCTGTGGGTGGAGCTTTTATCGGCTCAGCGATTTTCGCAGTGGATTTTACCGGTTCAGCGGTTTTAACCGGGGCCGCTGTCTGAATCGTTGTTTTTACAGGGGGCGGCGTTACAGGGTCTTGGCTTTTCGCCGGTGCTTGGGCGGCTGCGGACGGTTCGATGAACGGCTCGATGGTAAACGGTTTTGTGCATTTAGGGCATTTTGCCTGTTTGCCTGCGAAATTGTCGCTGGCATTGAATTTCGCCTTGCAGTGCGGACACTGTGTTTTCATAAAAATGACCCTTTATTTTTCACCTGCCAGGTTTTCTCTCCTTCCTGACAACAAATTCAAGTTCAACAGCTATTTTACCACATTTTGCACCGGTTTACAGAGGTGCTTTTATGTTTTTTTGAAAATCACCGGGGAAAATAGTATAATGGTGGTCGTCTTATTAAGAGCAAAGACAATAAGGAGAAGAGTTATGAAAAGTCCGGCACGTCTTGAATCCACCCTAATCGCTGCAATTATTTTGACGTTATTTTTAAGCCGGTCGGTATGGGCGGCTTCTTACAACTACGGCGAGGCGCTTCAGAAATCCATTTATTTTTATTTGCAGCAGCGCACAGGTGACCTGCCTGCGAATAATCCCGTGATTTGGCGGGCCGATTCCTGCCTCAACGACGGGGCCGACGTCGGGCAGGACTTGACAGGCGGTTATTTAGACGCCGGTGACAACGTGAAATTCGGCCTGCCTATGGCCTCAACGGTGGCAACACTTAGCTGGGGTGTTTACGAATATCGAAGCGCCTTCACAAGCGCGGGCCAGCTCGATGAAGTCCTCGACGCCATCAAATGGGGCACGGATTACTTTATCAAATGCCACACTGCGACAAATGAGTTCTATTATCAGGTCGGCTCCGGTGGTGCAGACCACGCGTGGTGGGGGCCTGTGGAGGTTATTGAGAGAGTAATGACGAGGCCTTCTTACAAAGTTACCACATCGTCACCGGGTTCGACAGTTGTGGGCGCGACCTCTGCAGCTCTGGCAGCGGCATCGGTGGTTTTTCAGCAGACCGACCCGTGCTATGCTTCAACCTGCCTGACTCACGCGCAGCAATTATTCACTTTTGCTTATAGCACCCAAAGCGACTCCGGCTACACAGCCGCAAGCGGATTCTATAATTCTTACAGCGGGTTCTGGGACGAGCTTGCTGCGGCTGCTATGTGGCTTTATATAGCGACAGGCGATTCCTCATATCTGGCCACGGCACAGACCTGTGCAACCCACTGGGGTATGGAAGGCCAGACCGGCTACTGGGGCTACAAGTGGACACATTCCTGGGACGATATGCATTATATGGCGCAAATCCTTCTGGCACGCGCTACAGGCAATCAGACCTACATCGATTCCATCGAACGAAATCTCGATTACTGGAAGCCCGGCGGAGGTATTACCTATACGCCCGGCGGACTTGCCTGGCTTGACTCATGGGGTTCGCTTCGCTATGCCGCAAACGCGTCATTATTGGCGTTTGTCTGGGCTGACAGCCCCCTGGGCAACACATCTAAGAAAGCCGGCTACAGGACCTTCGCCGAAAACCAGATTAAATACATCCTTGGTGATAATCCCGGTGCCAGAAGCTACATCATCGGCTTCGGCGTCAATCCTCCGCAGAATCCTCACCACAGGACCGCCCACGGCTCCTGGGCTAACAGTATAAACACGCCGGATTACACAAGGCATATTCTTCACGGAGCGCTTGTCGGCGGCCCCGGCAGTTCCGACAATTATCAGGATGTCCGAACTGATTATACGATGAATGAGGTGGCTTGTGATTACGACGCGGCACTTGTTTGCTCGCTGGCCAAGATGTACTCGCTTTACGGCGGAAATCCCATTTCGGATTTCCCAAGGCCAAGCGATTTTGCAAAAGACCAGGACCCTTATACCGAGTTTTTAGCCAGCGCCAAAATCAACTCTCAAGGGCCCGTTTATACCGAGTGGAGCGTTGATCTGACAAACCACTCGGCATGGCCTGCTCGTGCCACCGATAAATTGAGCTACCGCTATTTCTTTGACCTTACGGAAACGTTCAACGCCGGCTACACTTTAAGCAATATCACCGTAAATAAAAATTATTCTGAAGTGCCTGCTACGGTTACTGGCCCGACGCACTGGAGCGACAACATTTACTATGTTACTGTTGATTATACCCCAAGTGTGATTTTCCCCGGCGGTCAATCCGAATCGGCGAGGGAAACACAGGTGCGTGTAAGTTTGCCATCCGGCGCTCCCGATGCCGCTTGGGAGCCAACCAACGATTGGTCGTATCAGGGATTGACTTCCACATTCGCACAAACCGCTTATATTCCCGTTTATGATAACGGTGTGCTGGTTTACGGTCAGGAGCCGGGTCCTCCGATGCCTCCGGTTTCACTTACGGGCTTCATTAAAAACGATTGCAATGTACCGATAGAAGATGTTCTGGTCGATGCCGACAACGGCGGGGGAGACGGCATCACCGATATAAACGGTTTCTACGAAATTTCGGTTGCTTACAACTGGTCGGGGACCGTGTCCGCGACGAAAAGACATTACACGGTTACACCTTCCTGGCGAAGTTATACAAACGTGCAGACCAACTTGCAGGACCAGAACTTCATTGCGGAAAATATTTATGACCTCGATTGCAGCGGCTTTATCGGCCTGGGCGATTTCGACGTGATGGCCGATTACTGGCTTGAAACCGGCCCAGGCATACCGGCTGATTTTGTCCCCGACGAGATAATAAACTTTTTCGATTTCGCCGCGTTCGGAAACGTCGATTCGAACATAATCATAAATAATCCGCCGACCGTTGTGATTACCTCGCCCGCCAACGGAGCCTCATTCGCCGCGCCGGCAAATATCACAATCAACGCAAGCGCATCCGACAGCGATGGAACCATAACCAGTGTCGCGTTCTATCAGGATTCTAATTTACTTGCAACGGACACAACTTCGCCTTATTCCTGTACCTGGAATAACGTTACCGACGGCAATTATATCCTGACTGCCGAGGCCAACGACAATGATGGCGCTGTAACGGTGTCTGCGCCTGTAAGTATCTCAGTAGCTACCTCGACCGGCTGCACCTGTGCCGCCGGATGCGAATCGAGAACCATTATAACCGCGCCTTTCACGAAGAATGGCGCAGGTGAGTTCTGCTGGGAATCGACAAATCTCGGAACTTACATAAACAACTGGAATATGGACATTCTGACCATCAACGGGACCAATTACACAGGTGTGTATGTCTTCGTCTCGACGATTCCCAAAATCGACGGCAGATATTACATATATTACAAAGGTTTTTACGACTGGAGCCACTTCGAGGCGATGAATTAACAGTCGGTTAGATATACTTTGGCCCGCGAGGAAATGCCTGTTTCATCCTGGCGGTTACTCATAAAATGCCGGCATTATTATCATCGCAATTGAACGGTTTCACCTGATAACGCCGAGCGCCGGGCAGCGTCAAGAATTTCAGTAACTATAATATTATTTTCGAGAGATGCTGTTTCCTGCGGCTTTATCCGGCCATTTACCACGGCTGCAAGATAGCTCAATGAATCGCTGTAAGGGGACTCGATAGCTTTGGCGGTAATTTTCTGCTCTGGTTTTCCGTCGATGCGCAGAATCGCCGTTTTGGCGTCGAGAGTTTGAATCGAGCCGGTTGTGCCGTAGATTTCAATGCTGTCTTTGCCGTAAGGCCAGCTCCAGGATGCCATAATTATGACCTGCGTTTTCGGGTATGTGAGTATTACAGTCGCGTCGTCATCGACCTTTGCGTAAATGTTCGGTTTTGTCTGACGGGTAACGGCGGTTACGGACAACGGCCTTTGATTGTTCAAAAACCACGTCGAGAGGTTCGCTCCATAGCAGCCGAAATCGAAAAGTGCGCCGCCGCCGTTCAATTTCGGGTCGGTCAGCCAGCCGAGAAATTCTGCCGAACAGCCGATTTCCTTCGGGCCCGAATGGCCCTTATAAAAAACGATTTTGCGAATATCGCCGATTGTGTTTTGTCCGATTGCTTCACGGACATAAGTACTAACAGGGTCCCAGGTTGACGCGTAATTTACCAGAACGCGTATACCAGCTTGTTTCCCGGCCTCGGCGATTGCTGCCGCGTGTTCGTTGCTGACGGCCATCGGCTTTTCCATCATTACGTCTGTTCTGTGAGCGGCACAGATGCGG
>CAYLXJ010000105.1:4329-7457 GCA_964387385.1 uncultured Pirellulales bacterium | reverse complement strand
TATCATATCCAGCGTGCTTTTTTTGCCCGCAAGCCCCTTCTGCATCTCCGACAAAAATGCCTTTATATTCGTATCGATATCGATATCCAGATGGTCCATCTGGTATTTTCTTAAAAATCGAATAACGTTCTGCTTGACCTTTCTCACTTTCGCGTCCCCAACTTATTCCTTATAACCGTTGCGATGTTCGTTATGCCACTTCCACGCCGACTCGACTATTTTCTCAAGATTTGTCCATTTTGGCTGCCAGCCAAGCTCCTCTTTTGCCTTCGCTGCGTCGCAAACAAGCACCGGCGGGTCTCCCTGCCTGCGTTTGGCCTCGATGACTTTGAAAAGGACTCCTGACACCTTTTTAACCGTATCAATCACCTCGCGGACCGAATACCCCTTGCCGTTTCCGAGGTTGTAAATCGATTCGCTTTCCTCGTCGAGTTTTTTCAATGCCAGCAGGTGCGCCCTGCAAAGGTCTTCAATGTGAATGTAATCGCGCACACACGTTCCGTCAGGCGTCGGATAATCGGTCCCTAAAATCTTGATTGCCTCGGCCTTACCCATCGCCGCGGCAATCGCAAGTGGTATCAAGTGCGTTTCAGGCCTGTGGTCCTCGCCCAGCGTGCAGTTGTTTCCTGCTCCGCAGGCATTGAAATAGCGTAAAGAGACGTAACGCAGTTTACCCGCGGCCGCCTGATGATGGCACATCCTCTCGACCGCCAGTTTCGTCTCGCCGTATGGGTTTATCGGATTTGTAGGCGTCTCTTCCGTGATTGGCAGATTTTCGGGTATCCCGTAAACCGCCGCCGTGCTGCTGAAGACAAATTTCCCCACCCCCGCCGCCTCCATCGCCGCCAGGAGCGCCTGCGTATTGCAGACGTTGTTGCAGTAATACTTCATCGGCTCTTTTACCGATTCCCCAGCTTCGATAAACGCCGCGAAGTGCATCACTGCCTCGATTTTATTTATTTTCATCGTCGCGGCCAGCATATCTAAGTCAGCCAAATCCCCTTTGACAAATTCGTACCCTTTCACTGCCGCCTTGTGCCCTTTGCTCAGGTTATCGTAAATTATCGGCTGATGCCCCTCTGCTGCCAGCATCGCGACCATATTGCTCCCTATATATCCCGCTCCGCCCGCGACTAATATTTTCATTTTTATTTTTCCTTCCTTGTTTGCGCAAGCTGCTTTTTATCCGCCGACAGGCGTGATTCGATGCGTTTCAAAATCTCGGTCTCAAGCTGCTCGTCTCTGCCTAAGTCAATCCAGCTCGTTTCCCCCCTAATTTCCCGCCCTAATTTCTGCACCGACCTCGGCCCTCCCGCCGCCCTGTAGCCCGGCCCTGATGTCCGCTCACTTGCTACGCTTAATCTCTCAGTCGTTACTATACAATTGATGCAAACCCTGCCGTCCTGCTCATTAACGTCCAATTCCGCCGTTCGCCGAATACTGTGCAAGTCGGCTTCCGCACGATTGAATGCCCCCACGCTGTCTTTCCGCCAGAACTCAAGTGTCTGTGCCCCCGCCAGAGGCCTCGTCCTTATATATCCCGCCTCCGTATCGAGCTTCTCGATTTCAAACAGCATTCCAGCTAAAACCTTTTCCGCTGCCGCTGTCGCCTCTGTTTTGGTTGTTGCCTGCACGCACGCTTTGTCGCGCGTCTGGACATATTTTTCCCCCGCGCATCCCGCCATAAATACAATTATTGCCAAAACCTCGATTTTTTTTCCTGTCGCGTCCTTTTTCATTGTTTACCCTTTCTTAACAAGATTATAAACGCCTCACGCAACACAAACAAGAAATCACTTTATTCGTAAATTTTTAAATTTACTGAAAGTTTTTATTGTCAACCTGTGCGCGTGATATATAATTCAAAAAAATAATCGTTGATGTTTCAAATTTTAAACTGTTTATGGTTTTTTTGCTGGAGGCATAAAAAAACAGAAATGAACAACCTTGTTCCTACTAAGGTCTTCCTGACCAAGGGAGTCGGCCGGCACAAATACAAGCTCAAATCTTTCGAGGACGCCTTGCGTGCCGCCGGCGTCGCTCAACAAAACCTCGTCCAGGTCTCCTCGATTCTGCCCCCTCGCTGCAAAATAATCAGCCGCGAAGCGGGCCTCAAACGCCTCACTCCCGGCGAAATCTGCTATTGCGTTATGGCGCGGACCGATACCGACGAGCACGGCCGGCTCATCGCCACCTCCGTCGGTCTGGCCGTCCCCAAGGATAGAAATAACTGGGGCTACCTCAGCGAAGTTCACGGCTACGGTATGAACGAGCAGGAGGCCGCTGACCTCTCGGAAGACCTCGCCGCAGGTATGCTCGGCACGACACTCGGCCTCGAGGTTGACCCCAACAAGGCCTGGTCGGAAAAAGAGCAGGTCTATAAATCCAGCGGCCTCATAATCAGGACCTCGAACATCACCCAGACCGCTCGCGGTATGAGAGACCTCTGGACCACCACCGTCGCTATCGCGATGTTCCTCTTCGATTGATATTGTATAACTCGTTACACTGTAAAATGTCATTCCGAGCGCAGTCCCGACCTTGTCGGGACGAAGTCGAGGAATCTATTTTAATTGACTCTTTTCTACAGTAAGGGATTATGGCAAAACCAATGTTTCTAAGCGATGTTCCCTCAAAATACCGCGACCCGGCTAAAGCCGGCGTCGTGATTATTCCCGTGCCTTACGATGGGACAAGCTCCTGGATAAAAGGCGCAGATAAAGGCCCCGCTGCAATACTCGATGCCTCGCAGACGGTCGAAAACTACGACATCGAAAGCGATTCCGAGCCGTATAAAGTCGGCATTTTCACAGATAAGCCGATAAATGAAAAAACATCGCCCGAAAAAATGGCTGGCGCGGTCGAAAAAAGAATCGCCGGACATCTCGCAAATGACAAATTCCCCGTCGTCCTCGGCGGCGAACATTCCGTTAGCATCGGCGCAATAAAGGCCGTTGCCAAAAAATACAAAAATATCACCGTCCTCCAGCTCGACGCCCACGCCGACCTCCGCGAACACTACCACGGCTCGAAATGCAACCACGCCTGCGTTATGGCCCGTGCAAAAGAACTCGCATCTATCGTCCAGGTCGGTATCCGTAGCGCAGACGCCGATGAAATCAAAACAG
>CAYLXJ010000105.1:0-4319 GCA_964387385.1 uncultured Pirellulales bacterium | reverse complement strand
AACGACTGGCATAAAAAAGTCCTGGCTCTGCTCAAAGGCAGCGTCTATGTAACAATTGACCTTGACGTCTTCGACCCCTCGATTATGCCTTCGACCGGCACTCCTGAACCCGGCGGCCTCGGCTGGTACGATTGTCTGGACTTGCTCCGCCCAATCTTCCTCAAAACAAACGTCGTCGGCTTCGACGTCGTCGAACTCTGCCCCAATAAATCCAACAAAGCCCCCGACTTCCTCGCCGCCAAACTAATCTACAAACTTATCACCTACAAATTCGCAAAACAATCCCCTTCCTTATAAAATTTAGCCCCTCAATTTATTGAGAGGTTTGGTCTTGAAAACGCGAAGGGATTTGGTAAAATTACTGCGGTGGATTTATGAGCGCGGGAACGGGAAAAATTTTGGCCGCTATCATTGTATTTGCCTCGCTTGTCGGCTTGTGCCACGCCGCTGATTTAAACAATAACGATTCCAACGGCCCTGAGCTTAAATTACTCACGGATGTTCAGGCCGGTATCGGAATCGCCGGAGTAAGCGGCGGCGACTATGACTTCAGAACTGACAGGCAGGTGCAGTTCGACATACTTCAGCTCGACCAGTGGTTTATGCATTTTGAAATTCAGGAAATCTCCATCTTTGACCCCTCGCCCAGCCAGATGGACCACACAATTGGATATATCTCGGCCGGCTGGGAAACCGGCAAAGGACGGCTCGGCATATTCTGGGACCATACCTGCAATAATCCCACCAGAGAATTTCCCGAGGGAAAAAACAACGTCATTCGATGGAACGAAATCGGCATCGGCCACGAAACTCACGGTATGCGCCTCGGCCACGAAAACGACGGTATCGACTTCGATTCCTCATCAAAGTGGCTCCATAAAATTGACTTCAGCGCCTCTTTTAGCAGGGTCTGGATGAGACACGAAAACGATTACGATTATATGTTCAAGCTGGGCATAAGGGACGACGCCTTTAGAATAGCTAATCACGTCTTCTACGCCCAATTTAAACTCAATACCATAAACAGCGGCAGAGGCACTGATTTCGACCCTTCTATTGAACTCGGCGATAGAATCCGCCTGACAAAAAATCTCCGCCTCGTCCCTTTCCTTGCCTACGAACGTTTTAATGGCTGGTATGGTCTCGACGCCGAAGAAGAGTTTTTTCTTTATGGCCTGCGCCTCCAAGCCGCCCTTGGCCCTGACAATTCTGACGGCCTTCGACAGAATAAACCACCTGTGGATTCCTCTTTTTCTTCAAATGAATCGCCCGTTAAGTTTCACATAATCGGCGGATACAATACAAACATCCAGGGCACTCATAAAGACAGTCGCAGCAGCGACCTGTTTATCGATATGGACTTCCTCGAGTTCGATGACAATAAACTGCTTACATTAAATACCTACGCCGGAATTCTTACCCCTTCAGGCGCATTTGAAATCCAAAACGTCAATTACAAAATCGGCCCTTCTTTGAAAATCGACATCGCGGACTACTATTTACGGCTCTTTCATTCTTATTCGGTTCTCTACGGTGTTGACCAGTCGGGCGTCATCAGAAATTACAATCTCCTCGGCGCTGAATTAGCTAAAGACGCCCGGCTGAGCTGGTTGCTGCAGGCCGTCGCATACCCCACCACAACCCATTTCGATTACGATGCTCGTTTGCAGGCGACTTTGGGGTATGATTTGTATCCTAAGATGTTTACACCCTACATAAACGGCTCCCTTGCTTATCTTGTCGGCGATGATTCGGTTACAGGCAACGCCCTCGAAGCTGGTCTCAAAATTCCCGGCTCGCTCGGCACATTTGTTGTTTACCTTCGTCAGGAAGACAGTTTCGATGTCTTCCGCTTTGGCGAAGGTGAACAGCGATGGTTCGGCTTCCGCCTCGTCTTTTGATAATTTGTAGGGTGTGCTGCTTGCCTCGGCTCGATGTTTCATCGAGACGAGTGTACACCTTTTTGTAGGGCGGGACTTGCCCCTCCGTTTTTCTTGTTTGTTATTTTGATTTTTTGGTGATTAGGATTTCTTTGGGACTTGTCCGCCGTAGGCGGATTTAGGGTTTTCCCGCAGTGTGTTCATTGGAATTGATAAATCAAAATCTTCTTGGTGTCTTCGTGTCTTTGTGGTGGAGAGTTTACGACGAAAACTCCCTCTTGCGTGTATTAAGCTGCGCCTTCAGCCGTTGCAGTATGGATGAATGCATCTGCGAGACCCGCGACTCCGACAAATCCAGCGTCGCCCCGATTTCCTTCATCGTCATTTCTTCGTAATAATACAAAACCACAATCAGCCGTTCCGCCCGCGTCAACCCCTTCGTCAAAAGGTCCTTCAGGTCGTGCTTTTGCGCCTCAGTCGCCGGCTCTTCGCTTTTTTTGTCCTTGATTATGTCAATCTCGCGTATGTCTTTTTCGCTCTCTTCGTCTCCATACTGGCTATTTAAGGACACCATCCCTACCGCCTCCGCGTCCTGCTGCAGCCGGTTAAATTCCTCGATGTTCATATCCATCTCTTCGGCCAGCTCCTCCTTGCGGGGCTTTCGTCCTAAAAATGCCTCCAACGACTGCTTCGCCCGTGTCAGTTGGTGAGCCCTCGCCCTGACCAATCTCGGCACCCAGTCCATACTTCGCAATTCATCCAGAATCGACCCGCGTATTCTTGGCGAGCAGTACGTCTCGAACTTGACGCCTCTCGTCGGGTCGTATGCGTCGATAGCATCCATCAATCCGAAATTTCCCGCGCTGACAAGGTCGTCAACCTCGACCTTTCCCGGAAGCTTCGTATGCACCCGCTCCGCTGTATAACGAACCAGGTACCTGTAATACTCCATCAGCAGGTTGCGGTTCTTCTCATCGCGACTTTTATGAAAATGTTCCCAAACCTTCCCTATATCAATCTGCCCGTGACGGGGTATTTCCGGCTTTGTCTCGCGGACAGGTTCAAGCCGCTCCTTGCTGGGTGCGTCGTGCTTTAACGCAACAGCTTTCGCTTGAACTCGAATTTTGCTCTCCGGAGCCGTGGTTTGCCTGTTCTTTGAGGAATTTTTCTTGGATTTTATGTTCGCCGGCAGTGTGGCTGTGCGGCTGTGTCTGACCGTCCTTGTTTTCATACCCCTCATTGGTCTCGCGTCCTATAAAATGATTACGTTCCTTCAATCCGTTTCAAACGCCGACGCCTTGTCAACTTATCTTTATCGGTCTTTATGGCACCGACTTTAACTTTTTATTTCGACCGCTTTTCCCCAAATAGCTCATCTTTCTGTTTTTGCTTAAAAATCTTCATCGCTATCCTGTGATTTATCGCGTTTTCCAGCAGTTTGTTAACCTGCACCCGCAGGTATTCATTTTTGCTTTCCTCCAATAGCTCCTTTGCCCGCTCATCGACCCTCGCCCTCGCCTCAAAGTTGCCCCCGGAAGCGAATTTCACGTCCTGACCGTCCCGGAACAATAACCGTCCGCTTTCACTGTGCTCGCTTATCGCCAGGACCATAAGTCCTGCGAACTCCTTTACGGGCAAATCTTTCGGCTCGTATCCCTTCCTGCGTATCGAGTTTATATTCTCAATTAGGATTTCCTGCCGGCTCCGCGTGAATTCGAGAATCTTGATTAAGACGTCTGTGATGTTGTCCCTTGCCTCCGTCAGCAGGTCCATTTTCGCTCCCCCTTGTTCGCCTGCCGCAGCCGCGTTATATTTTCCCTCCGCGCCCGCTTTTCCTGACAATGACCCGATGTCCATCCCTGTTCCTTTCAGTGCCGTCCGTGCTTCCCTGATACCCTGATTCATTCAGGATACATCAGTTATTTATTTGCCTTCTTCCTTTCACCCTCGCCGTTCGTTCTTCCTTGCTCAGTATCCTTTGTATCTCGAACAGCGACTTGTTCTTTCTCAGCTCCATTATCCGCGACAATCTTTCGAACACCGAGTCGTCGTAAAGCCGGTGTCCGCCCTCGGTCCACTGGGCCTCCCGTATCAGTCCCATAATTGTATAATTGTGGATGGTTTGTCTTGAGAAGGGCGTGCACCTCACTACGTCCCCGATTCGGTATAACCGCGCTGGTGGTCTTATCGTTTCCGTCGATGTCTTTGTTCGCATCACCAATGTCGGCTTCTCCAAAGTGCTTGCGTTTCCACTGTCGTTTTCATCATTGCTCGAAACATCTAAAGTTGCGGTCTCATAAAATGCTTTACATTTTGCAAAATATATATTTCAAATTGGCCGCGTCAAGCTTTTTTTGAAATTTTTTTAATTTTTTTTGGTTTTCTTTCCGGGGGGGGGGGTGTTGGGGGGGGGGGGGGGGGGGGGGGGGGGGGGGGGGG
>CAYLXJ010000104.1:0-7488 GCA_964387385.1 uncultured Pirellulales bacterium | reverse complement strand
TATAATATCAGGCGCAGGCGTGCCGCAGATTTCAGCTATTTTGAATTGTGCATCGGTCGCGGACAAGCACAATATCCCCATTATCGCCGACGGCGGGATTCGTCACTCGGGCGACATAACAAAGGCAATCGCCGCGGGTGCCTCCTGCGTAATGCTCGGCTCATTGTTTGCCGGATTGAAGGAAGCCCCCGGCCAATTGGTGATTTACAAGGGTCGCCAGTTCAAGGAATACAGGGGTATGGGTTCCTTGGGCGCTATGGTGAAGGGTTCTGCCGAAAGATACGGCCAGAAAGCCGTAACATCGAAGGAAAAACTGGTGCCCGAAGGCGTCGAAGGCCGCGTCCCTTATCGCGGCTCGCTCGGCGATTTCGTATATCAGTTAGTCGGCGGTCTGCGGGCGGGTATGGGCTACTGCGGGGCAAGAAATATCGACGAGCTGCGCACAAAAGCAAAGTTTGTCCGCGTCAGCGCCGCCTCGGTAAGCGAATCGCACCCCCACGATATACAGATAACCAAAGAAGCCCCGAATTATTCCGCGGTAGAGCCGCTTGAGGATTAAATGTGACTCGCGACTTGTTGCTCGTGACTCGAACATCGAGAGACGAAACACGAGCCGTGAGAGAAGAATTATGAAGCACGAAACAGTTGTAATTATCGATTTCGGCAGCCAATACGTGCAGCTAATCGCAAGGCGTGTCCGCGAGCATAATGTCTTCTCGCTCATTGCCCCGCCTGACACGCCGGCGGCAGAGTTTTCAAAACATAATCTCAAGGGCATTATATTGTCCGGCGGGCCGGCAAGCGTTTATGAAAAAGGCGCGGTAAAATGCGACGAGAAGATTTTTGAGCTGGGCGTTCCAATACTCGGTATCTGCTACGGGATGCAGCTTGGCTGCAGCGTGCTTGGTGCAAAGGTCGTCCCTGCGACGAGCAGGGAATACGGCAGGACAAATCTCGAAATAATCAATAAAAACGACCTGTTTGCAAACCTGCCTGATTTAACAATCGTCTGGGCAAGCCACGGCGACCAGATTCAAGACGCCGGCCATAACTTTATAAAGCTGGCGCAGACAAAGACCTGCCCGTTTGCCGCGATAAGACACATGGAAAAGAAATTTTTCGGCGTCCAGTTTCACCCGGAGGTCTCACATACCCCTAAGGGCGAGATAATTTTGAAAAACTTTCTTTACGACATCTGCGGCTGCGCCGGCGACTGGAAAATGAGCGATTTCGTCGGCGAAACCGTCGCGAAAATACAAAAACAGGTGGGAAACCACGCTGTAATTTGCGGATTAAGCGGCGGCGTCGATTCCTCGGTAACGGCCGCTCTCGTTCACAAGGCCGTAGGAGACCAGCTTGTCTGTATTTTAGTCGATAATGGGCTATTGCGTAAAAACGAGCGAGAGGAAGTCGTTTCTACCTTCCGCGACCACTTCCACATCGACCTGCGAATCGTTGACTGGTCTAAACAATTTCTCGCCAAACTTGCAGGGATTACAGATCCCCAGCAAAAACGCAGGATTATCGGCGCAGAATTCATTGAGGCATTCAAATCCGAAGCGGCCAAAATCAAAGACGCCAAATTCCTCGCCCAGGGCACACTATACCCAGACGTCATCGAATCCGGCCATAAGGATGGCAATGTCGCGGCCAACATAAAACTGCACCATAACGTCGGCGGACTGCCCAAAGAGCTTGATTTCAAGCTTGTCGAGCCATTGCGGGACCTCTTTAAAGATGAGGTCAGAGTCGTTGGCGAATACCTCGGTCTGCCTGAAGATATTGTCTGGCGGCATCCGTTCCCGGGTCCTGGGCTGGCCGTCAGGATTATAGGCGAGGTAACGCCTGCCCGGCTGGAGGTGCTTCGGGCAGCCGATGAAATCCTCATTGACGAAATCAAATCAGCCGGGCTTTACAGGAAAATCGCTCAGGTCTTGGCGGTTTTGCTTCCAATCCAGACAGTCGGCGTTATGGGCGATGGCCGCACATTCGAAAACGTCGTAGCCATCCGGGCAGTAGAAACGCCCGATTTTATGACCGCTGATTTCTCACGTATCCCCTACGATGTTCTTGCGACCGTATCCAGCCGCATCATTAACGAGGTACGCGGTGTAAATCGAGTTGTTTACGATATCTCCAGCAAACCTCCAGCCACTATCGAATGGGAATGACGCGATACCTTATTGTGATTCTTGTCGTGATTGTTCCGTCCTGCCTGACCAAGGCACAAGTGCCAGATATCAATACTTTTCAGTCGAGATTGCTTTGCGATATAAATGAGACGTTCACTAAGCCGGGCAATATAGCGGCGTTATTGCTGGCTGGCGGGGCGAGTGTCGCTATGCACAATACCGACGCCGATAAAAATATCAACGAAAATTTACATCGTCGTACGTTTAATGATGCAGCCGATAAAATTTTCGACATTGCCGGTAATCCATTTACCCATCTTGGAGCAACCGGCTTTTGGTATTTATTCAGTCAGGCAAACGATGACAAATTGAATCAAAGCCGTGCCGAATCGCTGCTTAGCGCACTTTTGATTACCGACGCGACTGTTTTTGCGCTGAAATTAGCGGTAAGCAATGAAACGCCTAACGGCAAAAACCTTGCTTGGCCCAGCGGCCATACGGCAAGCTCATTTTGTGTCGCCTCAGTCATCGATGAGTATTACGGCCCGCAGGCGGGCATTCCCGCTTATATCGCTGCGTCTTTGGTCGGCTGGAGAATGATGGACTCAGGCGACCACTGGGCGTCGGATGTCCTTTTCGGCGGCACTCTCGGCTTTGTCGTAGGCCATTCAGTGGCCGACAGACACAAACAACTTGAAATCGCCGGCTTCAATATCGAACCAGTTCTATCCATCGGCCCTAATCCCGTAACGGGTATTGGGCTTGTAAAAAGATTCTAATCGCGGGGTTCTCAACTAATACAGTTGTTTTATACATTTTTATAAAGCGCTTGTATAAAACAAATGTATAAAACATTTGTTCGACAAAAGCGCGCAAGTCGAAAGCCCTTAGTTGCCAACTTTTTCAAAAAATTTACTACCCCTTTTCCCATAAGCACTTAAGTGCATTTTTGTCATTTTTTTTACCATCAGGAAATCCCTTAGTTTTCGACAAAAGCGCGCAAGTTCACGCCATAGGATAGAGGGACTATGTGGTCCTTCGGCTTATTTAGCCCCCACCCCTGCGGTGGGGGTTGGTTAGCCCCGAAGCCTGCTTCGAGGTCATAACAGTTTGCATTTTGATATGTGATTTTAATTTTTGATATTTGATTTTTGATTTGAATTAAGGAGGGACTTATGAAGGTCAACTTAACAATCGGTATTCCAATATGGCTCGACAAAATTTTTACCTGGCCTCTCATGGCCTATCGCAAACGCAGGTATGGAAACTCCTTTCGCAGGATTTATCTCGGCGAAGGCGACTGGACACTCCTCGACGTCGAGGATTATTACAAATATGGAAACCTCGTGTGGACCCTCGGCGGCTGCAAAAAAACTTCTATGCCGTAAAGGGAATAAAGAATAACAACGGCGAGTTTGAATTAATTCGTATGCACAGATTGATTATGAACCCGCCAAAAAACAGGGTGGTTGACCACAGAAATAACAACGGCCTGGATAACCGCAGAGAAAACCTGCGAATTGCAACAAAAGGACAAAATGTCTGCAACAGTATAAAAACAAGAAGAAATACTTCTTCAAAATTCGTGGGCGTATCTTTTGATAAAAGGTCAGGCCTTTGGCATGCCTATATAACTCATTGTCGCAAAAGAAAATTCCTCGGCTACTTCAAAGATGAAACCGACGCCGCACACGCCTATGATGTTGCAGCGAAGAAGTATCATAAGGAATTCGCCAGATTAAACTTCCCTGAAGTTTAGCCGTCGCCGATTCGGCGACGTATCCGAATAATATTTAGCCCCTCCATTTATGGCGGGTTAGGAAAACAATTGATTCTTTTTACGTGGACGCATATTATTTTTAGTAGCAGGAAAAACTCGTGTATGTTCTTGCTGAACTTAATCACTGCATCGGAGACACAAATGTTCAAGACAAACGAATACTTCGGCGGAAAGGTAAAATCAATCGCCTTCAGGACGGCCCAATACCCCGCCACCGTCGGCGTCATTGCCCCGGGCGAATACGAGTTCGGCACATCGACCGTCGAGATTATGACTGTTATCACGGGTAAACTTTCCGCGATGCTGCCTGACGGCAAAAACTGGATTGAATACGGCCAGGGCAAATCGTTCACCGTCCCGCCCAGTAAAAAATTCAGGGTAAAGACCGGCGAAGATACCGCGTATCTTTGCCTTTACCGCTGATTCCGAATCCCCGAAAGGTCTGTGTCTGTTACGGCAAAAAACCCGTTTCTTTGAGCCAGTCGGCACAAAGGACAGGCCAGCGTGAAACCGGCTCGACGGGTTTTCCGAGTCCGAATCCATGACCGCCTTTGTGCCATATATGCATTTCAGCCGGCACCCGGGCCTTTCTGCACGCCTGGTAAAAGTAAATGCTGTTTTCCACAGGCACGGTTTTGTCGTCCGTCGCGTGGACAAGAAAACTCGGCGGCGTGTTCGAATCGACCTGTTTTTCGTTCGAGAATTTGTCTATAATTTCCTGCGAGGGGGAACTGCCCAGAAGCGCTCTTCGCGAGCCGCTGTGTGAGATTGGGCCCATCGAAATGACCGGGTAAATCAAAATCATAAAATCAGGCCGGGCGCTCGCCCTGTCGAGCGAGTCGTTCGGCTCGTAAAAACTCTCGTTGAAATGAGTGCCCGCCGTTGAAGCAAGATGACCGCCCGCGGAAAAACCAATGATGCCAATCTTATTCGGCTCGATGCCGAATTCACCTGACCTGCTTCGCACGATTCTTATCGCCCGCTGCGCATCCTGTATTGGCGCCGGGTGGCTGTAACCCCTGCCGTAGTGGCGATAATCGACTACGAACCCGGCGATGCCCAGCTCATTAAGCCGGCGGGCAATCTGGTGACCTTCGTGGTCAATTGCGACGTTCGTGTAACCGCCGCCCGGGAAAATTACGACCCCGCAGCCAACCGACTTTTCCTTTGCAGGCAGGTAAATTGTCATTGTTGGTTTATCGTTGTTGCCTTTGGCCCCCGGTGCGCCTTCCGGCCAGAGCAATTCCGTTTTCTCGCCCGGCTCAGCACCGAGTGCAGCGGTGATTGATATTCCCATGATAACCGCAAGTACAGTCGCGATTTTAAGAGCTAACCTGTTTTTCATTACTGGGCTTCCTTATTTAAAACATTCACGTATTTTTGTGCGATTTCGGTGATGGCGGACCAGTCGCCTTTTTCGACGAGCGGTTTCCGGATGACCGAATCGCCCGCGGCTATTGCGATACAGCCGGCTGCGAAAAAGTCCCCGATTGTCTCAGGCCGCACCCCTCCCACCGCGACAAAATCAACGTCGTCAATCGGCCCGCGAAGCGCCTTTATATAATCCAGGCCGATAGCGCTTGCCGGGAACAGCTTGACCATTTTCGCTCCGTGGCGTTTGGCGGCTAATATCTCGGTGGCGGTGGCCGCGCCGGGTAATACTGCGACATCTTTTTTCACACAGTAATCAATCACATCTGGATTAACATCAGGTGCAACGATGAATTTTGCCCCGGCTTTTAACGCTTTTTTACATAAGTCAGTCGCTGTCGCGGTCCCGGCGCCTATGACCATTTTATCGCCCAGTTTTTCATTGAGCAGTTTAATCATTTCAAAGACACCTTTGGTGTTGCAGGTAACCTCTAACAATTTTATGCCCGCTTTAAAAACTGCCCTGGCTGCTTCGATAATATGCTCTTTTTGCACGCCCCTCACTATGGCGATTATCTTTTCCCTGCGTATCATTTCGTAAACTTGTTTGGCGTTCATATTTGCAATCGTAATCAAGATCGGCGGTCCTGACAAGGTTTCGATTCTCAATAGGCACTATAAATCTATAAAGTTTTCAGGTCAAAAACGACGATGCAAAATTGTGAGGGGTAATTGAAAAAGCAAGGAGTCGCATTATGCAGATAGAACAGATAGGGTCGCATATACCATCGCAGGCGTTAGAGCGAATTCAGCGTCATAAGCAGACCTTTGATGAGATTCCGGAGCCGCAGGAGGAGCCGCAAGAGCCGACTTTATCGGACGATGAGGCGACTGTTGAGCAGACCTCCGAAGAGGATGGCGCTAAAGGTGTATTGCGTCTTTTGCAGGAGGGGCATTTCAAAGGGGTGGCGGACATTCGCCTTAGAATCAATTTTTATGATGAGCTTGCGGCAATCGAGGGGGCACAGCTTCGGACTGTTTCGGATGAGCAGATTGGGGGATTAACGGAATCGCTCAGTCCGAATCTGCAGGGGCTTGTTGATTCCGGAAAGGTTTCACAGGAACAGGCGGACGAAGCCAACAGCATCTTAGGCGAGAGTATTAACGATGCCGTCGAGCGATATTTAAGCGGCGAGATTCAGTCAAAGGACGACCTTTCGGCACAGATTAGGTCTGCCTTCGACGCTTTTGTAGCGTTTTTATCAGAAGCGACGAGTCCGCCTGCTGAAGACACGCAGCAGATACAAGAGACCGTCGAGGCAACTGAAGAGAATATCGAAGAAACCTCGCTCTCATCTGAACAGACCACGACTGAGCAGACGGAAGAAAGCGAGCAGAGTGAACCGGCCGGCTTTGTCGAGGAAATGACGACCGCGTTTGATACGGTGCTTGCGAACTTTATAAATTCGCTAAGAACAACGCCGGTTTTGCCGGAATTAACGCCGCCCAAAGGCAACGGTGTCGCCTATCAGAAATTTCTCGAAATCTACAACGACTTATACGGCCTGACTAACGAGACGCCTGCTCAGGAAACAACCCCGCTCGATTCGATGCTGTAACGTAATTACAAGCCGAGAATCGTGGGCTTCTGAATAAAAACGGTCCCTGCCACACAGGCGGTCATAAGGCCCGCCAGAGTCGCGGCAATTAAGGCCCGAAACGCAACCTTGGCGATGACGCCAGTTCTGCCCGACGCCAGTGCACTCAATCCCCCCGCGAAAATCGCCATCGAGGCAAGATGAGCGAAGCCGCACAGTGCGTATGTAGCGATTACTGCTGAACGCGGGTTATGTATAAGTCCTTGTTGTAACGCCGTTGCGAGGTCTTTATATGCGGCTACTTCGGTAACAATAATCCGCTCGCCAATAATTCTACTTATTACATGGGCATCGTTGGCCGGCACGCCGAGGATTAACGTAAAGGGGTAAAAAATGTAACCGAGAATTGCTTTCAGAGACCAGGTTCCCTCAAATCCCAAAAGATGATTTATCGGCATGCCAATTGCGGACAAAATCAAATCGGCCAGCGCCACAAGACCCAGCACCGCTATCAGAAGGGCTGCAATCCCTGCAATCATTTTAACGCCCGCGTTAGCCCCGTTGATAATCGCCTCGAACAAAGTATTTTCTTTCTCATAGAAGGGGC
>CAYLXJ010000103.1:0-7505 GCA_964387385.1 uncultured Pirellulales bacterium | reverse complement strand
AATCGCAATATATGGCCCCTCCCCTCGATGTGGCCTGATTTGCGCTGAATGTGCAGTTTGAAATTATTGCGTCGCTGTTGTAAAAATAGATCCCGCCCCCGTAGTTCGTCGCTGTATTATTTATAATCACGCAGTTTTTAATTGTCGGATTGCTGTTTACGCAGTAAATAGCGCCTCCCGATGTCTGGTATCCGCCGGTTATCGTCAGGCCCTTTAATACCGAATCGTTTCCCTCCCCGCTGTAAATATAAATCGCCCTGTGCGGGCTTCCCGAGCTGCCCTGACAGTTGATTATTGTTTTTGTCACGACGTTGGCGTCTCTCGGCTCAATCGACCGCACCGTTATACCCTTGCCCTTGAAATCAATGTCCCTGTTGCCGCTTCCCGTGTAAGTCGCAGGCGTTAGCACCACGTGCCCCGGCTCATTTATAATATCAATTCCCTTTTGTATGGTCTTGAATGGCGCATCAGGGCTTCCCAGCCCCGTCGTGTCGCTGCCGCTCGGCGACACACACACCCTTACCTGCTGTCTGAAAACGTAAACCCAGTAATTCCCGTAGTATGGGCATTCGGTCAGGCCGTTTACGTATTGAGGCGGCAGTTGAGGCAGTTGCTGAATCTGGTCAACTATGTTCATTCCGCTTATGACCTGCCCGAAAACGCAATAGCCGTAGCCGTCCGGATAATTGGCCCGGTCCAGAGAAGTATTGTCCGTAACGTTTATGTAAAATTGCGATGTAGCGGTATTCGGCGCCGTCTGTCTTGCCATTGCCACCGTCCCGCGCATGTTGCTCAGCCCGTTGTAGCTCTCGTTTATTATCGCAGGGCGCAATCCTTCTGTTTTCAAAATGCCGCCCGGCTTGTAGCCGCCGCCCTGCACCACCTTAAACGTCGTCTGTTTCGTCACCCGATGTATGATAAGGCCGTAGTAAAATCCGTCGTTGACATATTGCAGAAAATTATCGACCGTTATTGGGGCCTGTGTCGGAAAAAGCTCGATTGTTATATCGCCCAGTATCGTCTCGATGACGACTTTGGGTGTCGTCTGGCTCGGCGTATAAGGAGTTGCTCCAGCCGCGACAGCCGAAAAAACAAAAACCCCCGCAATTGATATAATCGCTAAGTATTTCACCCTCGGTCCTTATTAAAAACCCCAATAAAGAAAAGGCACTCCGTTTTATCCGCCGTAGGCGGATTGCCTGTCTTTGCTATTATATGCGATTTGCCCCCGAAAATCAAGCTAAAGAGCGAAAAACCGTCTTGTCGTGGCCGTAACCTGCCCGGCAAAGTCCGCTAATTCCATTCCCCTTAATTCCGCTATGAACTTCGCCGTATTAATCAGCATCGCCGGCTCATTTATCTTCTGTTTTCTCATCGGCTCAGGCGTCATATAAGGCGCGTCTGTTTCAATCATCAGCCGGTCAAGCGGAACTTCTTTTGCCACCTTGCGGGTCTTTTCGGCGTTTTTGAACGTTACCACACCCGTCAGCGAGATGAACCAGCCCTTGTCCAAAACCACCTTCGCCTGCTCGACCGACCCCGAAAAACAATGAAAAACTACCTTCTCGGCTTCATTTTCTTCGAGGATTTTAACTGTGTCCTCAAACGCCTCCCTCGAATGAATCACAACCGGCAAATTCAATTTCCTTGCTAATTCCAGATGCCTTATGAAGCTGTCTCGCTGTTGCTGTGGCACGGCCATCCTGGCCGTGTCTTCACGGGCTGGAAGCCCGTGCCACTTATTTACATAATGATAATCCAGCCCCGTCTCCCCTATTGCGACAACCTTCTTGTTTGCCGCAATTTGTTTTATCTCATTGAGTGTCCTATCGTTAGCCGATTTTGCCTCGTGCGGATGTATCGCCACAGCCGCAAACATATTTTCAAAGCGATTCGCCAGTTCTACCGCCTTGACGCTCTCCTCTGCGTCCGTGCCGACAATTACCCACCCCGTAACTCCCGCCTCAATACTGCGCCTGATTACCCCCTCAATATCGCCGAATTGTTCGTATGTCAAATGACAATGTGCATCAATCAGGTTCATATTCCTATCTTACAAACGCGTTTTTGTAATGTCGGATTTCCGCCGGGCCGCGCTGACCTAACGTTACCGTAACAACGTCAAATCTGTATGGCCGGTTATTTATATCGTGCACCGAAAGAAAATAACGCGACGTCTTTGTCATCTTGTCGATTTTGGTCTTATTGACCGCCGTTTCCGTCGGGGCAAAATCCTCATTTAAGCGGGTCTTGACCTCGACAAACACAATCGACCGGTCGCTATCGACCATAATAAGGTCGATTTCCCCCGCCTTGCAGGCGTAATTGCGCGTCAGCGTCTTAAGCCCTTTTCGTTTCAGGAATTTCTCGCACTGCCTCTCCCCCCATTTTCCCAATAGCTTAATATCACCCAGCAGCTTTTTGCGATTAAATATAAAGCCGAACATCCGAACCTCATCGTATTTCGTCAATCGTCTTGTGGTTGAGTATAAACGACGCTTTACGTTCGACGCAACCGTTACGAGCTGCGCAACCGCAGCCGTTTAACGCAACCACTATCTTTATTTGCTCTGCGGTGAGATTTTCTCATTTGCGGTCTTCAACCATCACTTTTTCAATCTTAAACCGTCCCAGCGTCGTCGCGATATTGAAAAAGTCCGCCGGCTCGCCGTTGCCCATCGCAAGAGCGATATGCCCCGCATCGAATCCGCCCCTGCCTCCTTTCTTGAAAGTCGCGTCGAGGCCGATCCACTTGCCGCCGATATACGCCTCCACCCATGCGTGTCCGCCGAAGCCCGACTTGCCCATAAAATCCTCCACGTATGCCAGACCGGTAACGACCCTCGCGGGTATTCCGACCGCTCGGCACATCGCCGCCGTCAGCACCGCAAACTCGCTGCAGTCACCCTTTTTACTTTCCGCGACCTCCGCCGCTGTCCCATACCCGACTGATAAGCTGATATCGTCAATATAGTCCGCCGCGAACGCCTCTATCATCTTAGCCGCTTCTCCGGCGTCTTTCGTATCGCCCACCGCTCGTTTCGCAAGCTCAATTACCTTTGCGTCGTCGCTTTGCAAAAACCTGTTCGGTTTCATTGCCTCCAATATATTTTTGTCCGTCCCCTTATAAGGAAATTTCGCCCCCTTTGGCGCGCCAACCGGCTCAACTACTACTATCACGTCCCCGTTCTCAAGTCGCTCCACTCGCTGATTATCTGTAGCCGGTATCGTAAAATTCCCTGCCTCTTTGACCGGCTTCAAATAATACCCGACCTTCTTCGCCGAGCCGGCGTTTTCAATCGGCTCAGGACTTGCGACAAACATCTTGTCCCCTATATCGAAAAACTCCTTGTCGCCAAGTGCAAACGCCTTTTCGCACGCTATCAGCTCTAAGCTCATATCCATCATCGGCATTATCGTCTTCAACGCGTTGAATTCCTCGTCAACGTAACTTACTATCGACATTTCCCCCGTCATAGGCATGCTCATCTTTGCCTCGGTCCGCGTCAGCTTTAGCACCCTGCCGAAAAGGTCCACCTCCTCTTTTGCCCCTATGCTCACCTGCATCTTAATCGCCGTCATTATACTCGGGATGAACATACTGACTTCGTAGCTCGTTCCCTCCTTGAGTCCCTTTTTCATCGAAAAAATTCTTGCCCCCTCTGCCATTAACGCACCGCTGGGCCAGGGCATACTGCTTTCCTGCACGTTGCCGGCCATCGTCGTTTTGACCTTTATCATTCCGTCTTTTCCCACAACCCCCTCCATCTTTACCGCCATCATCGCCATATTCTGCTCAGCCGAAAACGATATCGGCTCGCCCCTGCTCGTCTCCACGTAGCTCTCAACCGTCTTCATGCTGACCGGTGTCCCGAATCTGCTTATCGTTATATCCAGCGTCTCCGTCGTTTTAACCTGCCCGCCCTCCTCAACCCTGCTGTGTATTGCGTATCCAATCTTCGCCCCCTCCATCATCACCGCGTAATACTCAATTTCCTCCGCTGCCCCCGCCCAAACCGTTTGTAATAAAATAATCGCAGTTAAAATCACCTTCGTTTTCATAATCTGCTCCGTCATTCCTTGTCATTAAATTATCAATAATCAATCATCAATAATAAATAGTGTCGTTGCATTCGACAAGCTATCTTTCTAAAATAATCCAAATGACATTTGTTTTACGCAATACGAAATACGAACGACGAAATACGAGATTATGACTTTCGATGAATTACTAAATCTCGTTCGCTTACCCGACGGCCCGGACGTATTCGCCGACTCGCGCCTCGTGCAGCCCGGCTGCGTCTTTGTCGCTGTCAAAGGCCCGAATCTCGACGGCGCAGAATTTATCCCCCACGCAATCGCCGAGGGTGCCGAATATGTCGTTTGCAGCAAGGGCTACACCTCGGTCCTGAAGCGCTCGGCAAGAAAAAAAATTATTACCGTTCCCGATGCCTCACTTGCCCTTGCACAGCTCGCTCAGGCATATTACGGCGACCCTGCCTCGAAACTCACTAATCTCGCCGTCACAGGCACCAACGGCAAAACAACCGTTGCCTTCCTCGTCCGCTCCTGCTTTCAGGCCGCCGGCCTAAAATGCGGCCTCATCGGCACCGTCGTTTACGACACCGGCGCGGATGTCTCGCCCGCCGACCTCACTACCCCGGACCCCTTCACCATCGCCAAAGCTCAGGCCCTGATGCTCAAATCCGGCGCACAATTTATGATTACAGAAGCCAGCTCCCACGCCCTCGACCAGAACCGTCTCGCCGCCATAGATTTCAAAGCCGCTGCCTTTACAAACCTCACCGGCGACCACCTCGACTATCACAAAACAATCGAATCCTACCTCGCCGCAAAGTCGAAACTCTTTCAATCGCTTTCTTCCGCTGCAACCGCTGTCATAAATAAACAATCCCCTTATGCTCAGCAAATTGCCCAGTCAGCCAAAGCCAAACCCGTATTTTACGCCGTCGATGAGCCAGCAGACCTCTCCGCCCACATCAATTCAATCGACATCACCGGCACAAGTTTTACCCTCCGCTGGCAGGGCCACTCCCTCACAATTAAAACCCCATTATTGGGCCGCTACAACGTCGCCAACCATCTCGCCGCAGCAGGCCTGTGCCTCGCCGCAGGCCTCGACATCAAAACCGTTGCCCGCGGCCTCGGCTCTCTAAGCGCAATCCCTGGCCGCCTCGAAAACGTAAAATCAGACGCACCCTTCACCGTCCTCGTCGATTTCGCTCACACCGATGACGCCCTCAATAACGTCCTCTCGACCCTCAAGCCCCTCTGCAAAGCACGCCTCATCGTCGTTTTCGGCTGCGGCGGCGACCGCGACAAAACCAAACGGCCCCGTATGGCAAAAGTTACCGAACAATTCGCCGACCTCATTATCGTTACAAGCGATAACCCCCGCACCGAAAACCCCGACGCCATAATAACCGACATCGTCGCCGGCTTCACAAACCGTAATTCCCCCAAAATCAAAGTTGAAGCAGACAGGAAAAAGGCCATCGCCCTCGCAATCCAGTCCGCCTGCGAAAACGACGTCGTCCTCATCGCAGGCAAAGGCCACGAAAATTACCAAATCATCGGCAGAGAGAAACACCCCTTCTCAGACAAATCCCTCGCCCTCGAACTCCTCCACTCCCGCTCCTGACCTGCCTGCTGTCTCATAATACCGGGTGTCCAAACATTTGTTTGAAACAACTGTTCGCCAAAAGCGCGCAAGTCGAAAACCCTTAGTCGGCACTTTTTTAAAAATTTTTTAAGTCCTTGTGCCTTGTGCGCTTACGTAATTTTGCACTTCTTTTTGCCATCAGGAAATCCCTTATTTTTCGTCAAAAGCGCGCAAGTTCGAACCTATTTATGGAGGGACCTCTGTGGGTAACTCAAGGATGGTAGGCACAGGTAATAGTAAAAACCAAAATGTAAAATGCAAAAAGACAACGCAAAATTCAAAATCGGCTGACGCGACTCGTTACGGTTACGTTTGACGATACGAGCAGCGCAACCAACGGACATAAAACGAAATCACATTGACTTGGTGTCTTTGTGTCTTGGTGGAAAGAAGAAGGGAGAAGACAAAATGGCAAAAATGAAAGTCAAATTACCCAACTGGCTCGAAAATCTTGTTCTTTTCACCCTGCGTATTTATCATACCATTCGCCTCCGCCGGGACGTTCGCATCATCCCCCTCACTAAACGCAAATTCGCCATCGTTGACCCCGCCGATTACCTCTGGCTCATCAACTTCAACTGGCACGTAATCTCGAGTAATGGCTACTTCTACCCCTGCCGAAGGGTCTCCGTCGAAGAGGTTTACCCGTCTAAAACAATCCAGATGAACCGCGAAATCCTCAACGCCCCTCCCGACCTCCTCGTTGACCACATAAATCACGACACCCTCGACAACCGCCGCTGCAATCTCCGCCCCGCCACCTACGCCCAAAATGGCTACAACCGCCGTAAACTCAAAAAATCAAAGTCCTCCATATACAAAGGCGTTACATTCCACAAACGTTCCAATCGCTACCGCGCCACTATCTGTGTCAATGGCCGCTCCATCTACCTCGGCCAATTCAAATCCGAATCCGACGCCGCTAAGGCCTACGACGAAGCCGCAAAAAAGTACTTCGGCGAATTCGCCTGCCTTAACTTTCCGGATGAAAGTTAAGTCCGCCACTAACGAGATACGAAATACTAACGACGAACGACGAAAATAATTTGCTTGCCTCAACTTCCCGGAACCGTGAAACTACTATGGTAATTGATGAAAAAGACAATCGTTATAAACAGTTTGCTTGACTTAAAAGACACTTTGAAGTATTATCTTGCTTAAGATAATAAAGTTAAAGGAATGACTGATGGCCATACTCAATTTCAAGGGAAAAGCGTTCGTCCAGAACTATCACCTTTCCGTCAAATACCACCAGCTTATTCCCCGTAAGGAAAAATCCCTTACAAACAAGGTCTCCCTGCACGACAACCTCATAATCCACGGCGATAACCTCAAGGCCTTAAAGGCCCTTCTGCCCACTTACGCCGGCAAAATAAAATGTATCTACATCGACCCGCCGTATAACATCGGAAACGAAAATTGGGTCTATAACGACAACGTCAATTCTCCATATATGAAGGAATGGCTCGGCAAGGTCGTCGATAAAGAAGACCTCACACGACACGACAAATGGCTCTGTATGATGACCCCGCGACTCAAACTGCTGCGAGAACTGCTGGCAGATGATGGCGTGATATTTATCTCTATTGATGACAATGAGCAGCACTCGCTCCGCATATTGGCTGATCAAATTTTTGGTGAGGATAATTTTGTTACCAATGTAATCTGGGAGAAGAAATTTTCACCCCAAAACGATGCAAAGTGGTTTTCTGATAATCATGACTTTATCCTTGTTTATGCGAAGAACAAAAGTAATTGGCGTCCTCGCCTTCTTCCGTGTTCAGATATGGCAAACCGTAGATATTCTAATCCAGATAATGAC
>CAYLXJ010000102.1:0-7527 GCA_964387385.1 uncultured Pirellulales bacterium | reverse complement strand
GTAACGAAGTTTGCGTCACAGGCGTGGACTTTTTAGGCGGACCGGCGGGAACAGTTGAGGATTGCGATCCTGCCTGCGTTGACATTTTGCAGCCCGACATAGATATTGAGAAGAGATGCGATGAATACTCAAAAGTCGGCGATGTTATTACCTATGAAGTTTGTATAACAAACACAGGAGAAACGTCTTTGGAGATACTCAGCGTTGAAGACGATGTCGCAGATGCCAATCAAAAATGCGTGGGAAATATCTTAGCACCAGACGCTTCCTGCTGCTTCAGCTATCCCTACACGGTCCAGCAAGGCGACTCCGACCCGCTGATAAACACTGTATCGGTCATCGCCAAAGTCGTGGGTGTTGACGTTAATGTTTCAGATTCGACTATGTGCGAAACCGACTTAGTCCATCCTAACTACACCGTGACCAAAGAATGTCTGACAGAGCCGGTTGAGGGCGATATGGCCCAGTTTAGAATCACAATCACCAATACAGGCGACGTCAACCTGATTATCACAACCAATGAGCCGGAAATTCCCGGACCGTTAAACCTCGCTGTCGGCCAGACGATTACGGAAGATGTCAACCGTGCCGTAGTTGCGGGCCAGTCGGAGGTAAGCAATACGGTGAATGTCAGCGCAACACTGCCCGCTATGTATGAGCTGCCCAACGTAATTAACAAGTCGGCAAGCGCTTCCTGCACAGTTCCAAGCGATGAGGGCTGCACGCCCGGCTTCTGGAAGACCAGCACTGCCTGCTGGTGTGAGGACTTCAATACGACCGATTTGCTGGGAAGTGTATTTACAATTCCCTGCGGAGCAGTTTATGGCACGGGTTCTAACTGCCTTGGCAACAAGACCATGCTTCAGGCGCTGTCCTTCGGAGGCGGAAGCACAACAAAGGCAAAGGCCCAAATCCTGCTTCGCGCAGCGGTCGCGGCTTTGCTCAACGCCTGCAACGACGACGTTGACTTCCCGCTCACTGAACAAGCTATAATCGACGCTGTCAATGAAGCTATTGCATCGATGGACAAGACCGAGATTATTACACTTGCAGGTGTGCTGGATTATTACAACAATTTCGGCTGCCCGATTAGTGCAGCTAATTCAAGTAACCCCTGCAGCCGCTACGAAGACTAACGACACCGTTGAATTATAAAGGGTAAAAGCTGTTTAGCACGCGAGGACGCCTTTTAAGGCGTCCTCGCTTTTTTTATCTCCAGTCAAGGCGGGCTTTTTCAGGGGTTTTTTAATCTAAACTGAAACCCCCAGCACACGCTTGCGGGAAGAGACACCTAACGGCGTGAGGTGTGTAAAAATCAGGATTAAGTTAACCGGGCAAAAATGATGCTGACAAGCACCTTAACCGCGGCAGAGTCGTATAGTATGGAAATCACCGGAAGGGTTGATTATAATAAACAACTTATGGAGATAATCCTTTATAGCGTAAATTACCACGATTGTCCCGTTGAACTGCGGGAGAAGGTTTCGTTTGCCGAGAGCCGGCAGCAGGAACTGCTCAGAAACCTGCTCGAGCAGCAGGGTATCACCGAGGCGGCGATTCTGGAAACCTGCAACCGCACCGAGATTTACCTTTACGCCAAAAAGGACGCTGACTGGAAAAAACCGGTAAATGAGCTAATTAACCGGTTCGGTCCGGACATCGGCCAAATATGGGGCAAATACTGCAAAGAGAAACGCGGCTCACCAGCCGCAAAACATCTGTTCGAGGTGGCCGCGGGGCTGGATTCGCAGATGTTAGGCGAAAATCAGATACTATCGCAGGTAAAGGCCGCATATCTTAATTCGATTGAGTGCCGCGCCAGCAGGTTCGTTTTTCATCGCCTTTTTCATACGGCCTTCAGAGTAGGCAAGCAGGTGCGAACCGAAACCGATATAAACTGCGGGGCCGTATCGATAAGTTTGGCCGCCGTCGAGCTTGCAAAAGAACAGTTAAATCTCTGGTCGAGCGCCGCGATGGTCATAGGCGCAGGCGAAAACGCAGAAATAGCCGCAAGGTATCTGGTCAAAGGGGGTATCCGCTCTTTAATTATAGCCAACCGCACAAAGGACAAGGCCGAGGAATTGCGCAAACGGCTGGATGCGGGCAGCGTCATCGGCCTCGATGAGATACCAGAACGGATTAACGAGGTAGATTTGGTAATCGCCTCAACAGGGGCGGACAAGCCGGTGGTTATGTTCGAGGATTTGAAAGACGCTCTGCGAAAACGCGAGAAGCCGTTATTGATGATTGATATAGCAGTGCCGAGGGATATTGACGAGACAATCGGCGAAATCAAGGGCGTTACATTAGTCAATATCGACGACCTTGACAGGCGAATCGCCGTCAACAGGGAAAAACGCTCCAGCGAAGTCCCGAAGGCGCAAAAAATCGTCGATGATTTCACGGGCAAATTCCAACGCTGGCTTGATTCCCTTTCGGTCGTTCCCGTAGTTACTCAGCTTACCCAGAAAGTTACAGAAATAGCCAGGGCCGAAGCCAAACGCTACGCGAAGGACTTTGGCCAGGAAAACGCCGAAAAGCTCGAGATGTTCGCCGAGTCGCTGGCAAAAAAACTCCTGCACGGGCCGGTAAGCTTCATTAAAGATACCGACGCCGACGACCCGGTAACACAGCAGCTTCGCTCGCTGGACCTTATAAATAAAATGTTTCTCCTGGAGGACGAGACCGAGAGATGAAACCAACGCTCATCGTCGCCACGCGCGACGGTTTACTTGCCCTGGCACAAACCGAGATTGTCGTACAAGCACTTCATAAATTGCGTCCTGATCTGGACATCAGAATCAAAAAGATAACAAGCGAAGGCGACAGAGACCGCCGAACGACTCTTTGGGAATTAAAGGAAACGGGTTTTTTCACCTCGCGTCTCGAAGAGGCGCTTTTGGCTAATGAGGCCGATATAGCCGTCCACAGCTTCAAGGACCTGCCCACTGCGTTTCGAAACGGCCTGACTATTGCCGCCGTCTTTGACCGTCAATACCCGGAGGACTGCCTCGTCTCGAACAGTTCGGCCAAATCCGTCGCTGAACTGCCGCAGTCGGCCAAAGTCGGAACGTCGAGCTTGAGAAGGACCGTCCAGTTAAACCGGTTGAGAGAGGACTTGCACTGTGCCCCGATAAGGGGCAACGTAAATACGCGATTGAAAAAACTCGAACGCGGCGAATTCGACGCGATTATCCTTGCCCGCGCAGGTCTCGAACGGCTGGGCCTGGCGGACAAAATCTCGTGTATCTTTGACCCGGCCAAATTCATCCCCGCTCCCGCGCAGGGCGCTCTGGCCATCCAGGTCCGCAGCGACGATGCTGAAACAAAAGAGATTGTCTCAAAACTCGACGACAAAAACGCCCGCATTACGACAACTGCAGAACGGCTGGTTTTCGCAGCTCTGGGCTGCGGCTGTCACGCCCCGGCCGGAGTGTTCGCAAAAATTGATGGCTCTCAAATCATAATATGGGGCTGTTTCAGCGACCCTGACGGCACTAACTTCGTCCACTCCTGCGTTTCCGGCCCTGCATCCGATTACGAATCGTCAGCAAAGACCCTCGCATCAAAACTCTGCAAATAAAAACCCCCGGTCGGCCGGGGGTTTGAGTTTGCGTTGGAATCAGATTTAATCTTCGAGGCGGATGGCCTCGCCGAAGGTTGTGAGGTTGTTTGCCCACTTCTGGGCTTCTTCAATGTCAACAATATCGTCTTTGACAAGCCGGGCGAGACATCTTTCCATCGTAATCATCTTTTCGTCGTGCCTGTTCGACGTCTTGGTCTGTAGCTGCGAATAAATCTGCTCTAATTTTCCCGTCCTGATAAGGTTCGCTATTGCGTAATTGTTATTGAGTATTTCCACAGCCGCGACACGGCCTTTGCCGTTTTTGCGCGGGATTAATTTCTGGCTGATGATATAGGCAAGGCCCATCGAAAGCTGGTTGCGCACCTCGTTTTGTCTGCCGGGCGGGAAATAATCGAGGATACGCGTGATTGTGCCGGCGGTGTCTCTGGTGTGCAGAGTAGAAAATACGAGGTGCCCTGTTTCGGCAGCCATAAGCGTCATCGCGATTGTCTCCGCGTCTCGCATCTCGCCGACGAAGATTATTTCCGGGTCCTCTCGCAGCATCGAGCGCAGGCCGTCAACAAATGAATAGACGTCTTTACCGATTTCACGCTGCGAGATGAGCGCGTTTTTCTGCTCGAATATGTATTCGATAGGGTCTTCGATTGTGATTATTCTGCAGGCCCTTTCTTCCGTGATGCGGTTTATCAGCGACGCGATTGTCGTGGATTTCCCGGCGCCCGTTATTCCGGTGACCAATACTAATCCGTGTTTTCGGTTGATGATGTCCTTCCAGATGTCGTTGGGAAAACCGATTTTCTCCGCGTCGGGTATGTCTGCCGACAACGCGCGGATAGCTGCGCTTATGCCGTCGTTTTCCTTGAAGACATTGATTCGGAAATGCGTATGGCTCAGACGGTATGAGCAGTCAACGCTGTGCAGCTCGCGAAGCTTATCAACGCTGTTTTCACTCAATAGCGGCAATATAAGCTGCTCGGCCATTTCCTCGGTTAATGAAGGCCCCTTCATTTTGTGAAGGTCGCCGTCAACCCGGTACGTGGGCGGAGCGCCTACTTTGAGATGCAAGTCCGAGACCCGCATCGTTCCCATTTCCTCAAAATAATTGAGCATATCGTGAATGCTCAACTGTCCCAAATCCTCGCTTGGGTAAACGGCTTTCTGCGTTTCAGCAACCATAGACATAGGCCGGCTCCTTATAGAATTTGTCCGCCTGTGGCGGAACACTAATTAAACTATAGCTTTTGCATCGTGCGTTTCCAAAAGCCAAGGTTATGTAAACGACCTTCAGGGTGTGTATCGGCAAAAAAATGGGGGCGGAAAAGCAGAATCTACAAGGTTTTTCAGGTTTGTTATCTGGCTTTTGCAAGCCAGTCATTGAGGTTTTTGGCCAGTATCGAAACGTCTTTTTTGGCCATTATATGGGCGATAATATCGGGCGGTATTTTGAGATTGAGCATCGCTTTATAGGCCCTGTCCCAAAGCCGGGCACGCTTATTGTCGCTGTCGGCCAGATAAAGCTCGCTAACCAGCTCGCTTAGCTTCTGCAGGGCGATTGCGCTTAAGTTCTGATAATAATTAGAAATTACGTCATTCTGGTATTGCGAATATTCTCGTTTTGCCATATCATTAGATTACTTCAGAAACATAGTAAGGGCAAATATTTTATGTTTGCAGCGAGATATGAAAATGACTGAACCGGTAAAAGCGAAAGAGCCGTTCAGGTTATGCACGCGCCTGCATTTGTCGGAATTGACGGGCCTGAGGGCCTCAACGCTCAGGGAGCTTCTCGAACTTATAAAAACCGTTTCCGGCTCAAGCATTTACCATCATACTCATCGCTTTTTACAGCAGCATCAGTACCTCTCGCCTGAGCCGCCCAACGATTTCGCCTACTGGGTCGCCAACGTCCTCGGCGAACAGGAACTCGGCGAGAAACTCGCCAGTATAGATATTGTTCAATACTCAAGTGTGCGGGCATTAAGAGAAAAAATCGTTGAGGTTATCGAGGGTTATCTGAAAAAACACCCTTCCGCCGAAAAAAGGTTCGTTAATCCCGGCGCAGAATTTCATTTCATAAAATCCATCAGCTTCATTTTCCCTACCAATCACACCGCCGGCGATTTGAGAGAGCTGGCCGATATTCTCAAGAAAATCACAATCGACAGTATTTATTACCACATTTTTGAGGCCCGCCTGCGACTTGAGAAAGGCAAGAACGACCTTTCTCTGTGGATTGAAAACGAAATAGGCAATAAGGCGCTGGCGGACAAAATCACTCGCCTCGACCCTTACACTTTTACTCTCGAGGACTTGAGAAACAAAGTCGTCTCGCTTATAGAAAAAAGCGTTTCAGCCAGGAGCATCTCCTGATGGGAATGTTAGAAGATTATATCCCGATTGTAGGCCAGGCCGTAATCGACGACTTGCGCCTCGCGGCCGATAAATTAAAAGACAAAACGGTCCAGATGGTAAATTCCACAGCGGTAGGCGGCGGCGTCGCAGAGATATTAAACAGGATGGTCCCCCTTCTCAATCAGCTCGGTATCAATACGTGCTGGGACGTTATAAAAGGCGGCGGCGAATTTTTCGCCGTCACTAAAAAATTTCATAACGCACTGCACGGCAGACAAGAAGAAATAACGCAGCACGATTTCGACGTCTTTTTAGACACGAGCCAGAAAAATATCGAGGATTTCCCTATAAAAGGCGACATCATTTATATCCACGACCCGCAGCCGATTTCACTGGTAAATAAACGCTCCGCAAACAAATGGATTTGGCGATGCCACATCGACGTTTCAAATCCCGACCGGAAGGTCTGGGGATTTCTCAAGGATTTCATTGATAAATACGATGCCGTCGTCTTTTCATCGCCCGGCTTTTCACAGCCGCTCCTGATGAGACAATTCCTCATAGCACCTTCAATTGATCCCCTGAGCGACAAAAATAAAGACCTGCCTCAGGAAACGATTGATTCGGTCCTCACCAAATACGGCATCGACCCCGCAAGACCTGTAATCACGCAGATATCACGCTTCGACCGCCTCAAGGACCCGGTTGGCGTTATAGAGGCATATCTGCTCGTTAAAACACGAATTGATTGCCAGCTCGTCCTCGCAGGAGGAACAGCCGCAGACGACCCCGAAAGCGTCGAAGTTTTCGAACAGGTTAAAGAAAAGGCTAAACAGGACCCCGACATTCATATATTGCTTCTCCCCCAGAACGACCTCGAGGTCAACGCCCTGCAGCGCGGCTCGACGGTTATTATGCAAAAATCTATCCGCGAGGGCTTCGGCCTGACCGTCGCGGAAGCCCTATGGAAGGCTAAACCAGTCGTCGCCTCAGCGGTAGGCGGAATACCCTTGCAGATAACCCATAAATATTCCGGCTTGCTCTGTTATTCAGTAGAAGGCGCCGCCTTTGCCGTAAAGCAATTGCTCAACTCGCCCCAATATGCCAGAAAACTCGGTGAAAACGGCCGTAAGCATATTCGCAATAATTTCCTCCTCACCCGTCACCTTCGCGATTACCTGCTTTTGTTCCTTTCGTTGTATTACCACGATAGTGTGATATTCTTTTGACGCCGCATGATAACTCACATAAAAATTATACAACTAACTGTCCCAGCTTTTCCTTACCTCCCCCCCGGCAGGCAAAAACCTCCCGCGACAAAAAGAATACGCCCCATCGACTCATTAAACCTTAAAAAAATGCTCAGGGAGATGCGCAAAAGCGAGATACTGTCAGTTAAAGCCGGCGGCAAACCCTGGTCGCTAACGTCAGTTTACAGTTCCAACACCCCTGATATTCACGTAATGCTTATCGAAGCAAGCCCCGGCCGTTACGTCGCAGGCCCCGAAAAAATCCCCGATAAAGAAGGCGATTCACTTATGAAACTCTGGGCTGAAATTCTCGCTTTTATCACAGAGAGAAAAGATGTT
>CAYLXJ010000101.1:2632-7581 GCA_964387385.1 uncultured Pirellulales bacterium | reverse complement strand
TGTGATTTCTTGCTCAGGGGTCTGCCTAAAAATTCCCTGTAAAGCCGCTGAACCTCAGGGTTATCGTGGCTTCGGCGGATTGTGTTGCTTCTATCGTTGTTATAAAGCGCCTCGGCCCTTGCCTTGAGGCAATCGGTATCCAGCGGGATAGAATTAGCCGCAGCGTAAGGTTGCCCGCCGCCGCCGATGCAGCCGCCGGGGCAGCCCATTATCTCGACAAAGTGATACCTGTCCGGCTCGTTTCTCACGATTTCCAATAGGGCATGGGCGTTGCCAAGCCCGTGCGCGACCGCCACCCTGATTTCCTTGCCATCCATCTGGACGTTGCCCACCTTGATACCGTCAAAACCCCTGATTGAGCTTAGTTCGATATCTATCAGCGTTTCGCCTGTATATAACTCATAGGCCGTCCTGATTGCCGCTTCCATAACGCCGCCTGTTACCCCGAAAATCGTCCCTGCTCCGGAAGAAAGCCCCAGCGGAGCATCAAACTCTTCCGGCTCGATATTCAAAAAATCGATGCCGGCGGATTTTATCATCCACGCCATCTCTCTTGTAACGACTACAAGGTCCGTCGCTGGCATACCGTTGACCATAAGCTCCGGCCTTTGCGCCTCGTATTTTTTGGCAGTGCAACACATCACCGCAATGCTTACCACCTTCTTGGGGTCGGCCTTTATCTGCTGGGCAAAATATGTCTTAATAATCGCTGAGCACATTGACATCGGCGACTTGCAGGTCGAGATATTATCAATCAGGTCAGGATAAAAATGTTCCAGATATTTCATCCACGCGCTTGAGCAGGACGTTATCATCGGCAGCTTCCCTTTTTCCTGCACCCGTTCGAGAAATTCGCTTGCCTCCTCGACAACGGTCAAATCCGCGGAAAACTGCGTATCGAATACATAATTGAAACCGAGCTTGCGAAGCGCAGCCGCTAACTGGCCTTCCATATTCTTTCCCGGTCCGAGATTGAACGCCTCGCCTATCGCTGCCCGCACCGACGGGGCCACCTGGGCAACCTTAATAAGGCCGGGGTCGTTTAGCATAGCGAACAATTCCTGTGTGTGGTTTTTCTCGACAAACGCGGCCGTCGGGCAGACGTTTATACACTGGCCGCAGGTCGTGCAGACGCTCTCTGAGAAAGGCATATTATAAGCGGGCGTTACGACCGTGTGAAAACCCCTTCCCGCCTGACCCAGTGCATTTACGCCCTGGATTTCGGAACACATTCTCACGCATCGGCCGCAAAGTATGCACTTGTCAGGGTCTCTTATAACCGACGTTGAGGACAGGTCCTTTTCGTAGTGCTTGCGCTCGCCGGCGAAATGCCTGTGCCTGATGCCCATCGCGTAGGCCAACCGCTGCAACTCGCAGTTGCCGTCGCGCTCGCATACGTGGCAGTCCTCGGGGTGATTGTCCAGCAGCAGTTCGACAATATCCCGCCGGGCCTGTCTGAGGTCCTTTGTGTTTGTCTGTATTTTCATCCCGTCTGTCGCCGGATATGCGCAGGACGCGACGTAATTTCTCATACCCTCGACCTCGACTATGCAGACCCTGCACGCCCCTTCGATTGACAGTTTTGGGTGATAGCACAGCCGGGGTATGTGATAGCCGCAGCTATCGGCCGCCTGCATAATCGTCTGGTCCGGGTCAACTCGGTAGCTTTTGCCGTTGAATGTTATCGTGATTTTGTCATTCATCGTTTATTTCCTCAGTATTTAATGATTGCGCCGAATTTGCATTTATCGAAACACGCCCCGCATTTGATACACTTGTTCTGGTCAATAACGTGCTTATTTTTCGCCGTGCCGCTGATAGCCCCGACCGGGCAGGCCTTCTTGCAGGCAGTGCAGCCGACGCATTTATCGGTAATCTCATAAGTGAGAAGCTTTTTACACACCGACGCCCGGCACTTTTTATTTTTAACGTGCTCTTCATATTCCTCGCGGAAATTCTTTATCGTGCTAAGCACAGGGTTCGGCGCTGATTGGCCAAGCCCGCAAAGCGACGCTTTTCTTATCATACCGCCCAGACGCTCTAACTTATCGATATCACACGGCTCTCCTTTGCCCTCGGTGATTTTAGTAAGTATCTCAAGCATACGTTTTGTGCCTTCCCTGCAGGGTGTGCATTTGCCGCAGGACTCGTTTTCCGTAAATTCAAGGAAAAACTTGGCAATATCGACCATACAGGAGTCCTCGTCGATAACAATCATCCCGCCCGAACCCATAATCGAGCCGGCCTTCGTCAGCGATTCGTAATCGACAGGCGTATCGAGAAACTCCTCAGGCAGACACCCGCCGGATGGCCCGCCCGTCTGCACCGCCTTGAATTTCTTCCCGTTTGGTATGCCGCCCCCGACGTCGTAAATGATTTCCCGCAGCGTCGTTCCCATCGGCACCTCGATAAGTCCCGTATTTACGACCTTGCCCGCCAGAGCAAACACTTTTGTTCCCTTGCTTTTTTCCGTGCCGATAGTGCTGAACCACCTTCCCCCGTCTAAAATCACGACGGGTATATTGGCCCAGGTTTCGACGTTATTAATCAGTGTCGGCTTTCCGAAAAGTCCCTCTACTGAAGGATAAGGCGGCCTGGGTCTCGGCATTCCCCTTGCGCCTTCAATGGAGCGGATTAATGCCGTCTCCTCGCCGCAGACAAACGCGCCTGCCCCGAGGCGTATATCAATATCGAAGCTGAAATCGGAACCGAGGATATTTTGGCCGAGAAATCCGTGCTCTCTCGCGTCTGCTATCGCCTTTTCAAGCCGGCTCACCGCCAGCGGGTATTCTGCCCTTATATAGACGATACCGTGCTTTGAGCCGATTGCGTAGCCGCCGATTAACATCCCTTCCAAAATCGTATGCGGGTCGCCCTCGATTGCGCTTCGGTCCATAAAAGCGCCGGGGTCGCCCTCATCGGCGTTACAAATTACGTATTTTTCATCGCCTTGCGCCTCGGCAGTTAATTGCCATTTTAATCCGGTCGGGAATCCCGCCCCGCCTCTGCCGCGAAGCCCTGATGTCTTGACTTCCTCGATTACCTGTTCCGGCATCATCTCCGTCAGCACCTTGGCAATCGCCTCGTAGCCCCGCAGTGATAGATAATCGTCTATATTTTCCGGGTCAATTATGCCGCAGTTGCGAAGCGCCATTCTCATTTGCTTGCCGAAAAATTTTGTGTCGCCGAACACCCTGTAAAACCTGTTGTAAAGGTGGTCTTCCTGTATCGCTAACCGCGCGACTGGCTGGTCGTTAAGCAGGTGCTGTTCGACGATTTCCGGCACGTCCTCGGCCGTCACTCTGCCGTAAATCGTATAACCGGGATTAACGACCATAATCGGGCCTTTTTCGCACATACCCAGACAGCCGGAATGATTTATGCGCACTTTTCCGGCCAGATTGTGCGCCTTCAACTGCTGCTCTAAGGCCGCGAGCACCTTACCGGCGCCTTTTTGAATACAACTCGTCCCGTCGCAAATAATTATTGTGAATTCCCTGTTCACCTTTTTGCCCTCTAATCAATAGTCCATTCTTTTATGATTTCGCCTTTTTTGAGATGTCTGTCGATAATCTGCTGTGCCCTTTCGGGATTCACCTTGCCGTAACGAACGGGATTTTGGCCGACCTCGATAACCTCAACCGTCGGCTCAAGATTGCACCTTCCGGCGCAGCCCTTCTGGCTAAGATACACGTCTGCGAGTCCACCTTTTTTGACCGCGTTTTTGAACACCTCCATAACTTCCTTCGAGCCGGCGGCTATCTCACAGGTCGCCATCCCTACGTAAACCCTTTTGGATGACAGGTATCCTTTGCCGATAATCCTGCTGACCGCCTCGGCACGTTTTTTCCTTATTATGTCAATTGGCTTTAACACTGTTTCAGTTCCTTTCAATCTCGAATATAAATGAATTGCCCTTTTCTCTCGGCTCAACCCAGATTCGTCCGCCGTGCTTTTCGATAATCTGCTTCGTTATGAAAAGGCCAAGCCCCGTCCCTTTGATTCGTTTTGTTTCTGCTGTCTCAATTCTGCTGAATTTTTTGAATAACCTGTCCTTCTGCTCCTCGCTTATAGGCGTTGAATCATTATAGACCTCTACCTGCACTTTTGTCCCGTTCACGAAGGATTTGACGAGTATGCTGCCGTTGTCTTTGCCGTATTTTATGGCGTTGCTTATAAGATTGTTTGCCACAACCGTCATCAGGTCGTGGTCGGCGTTTACGGCGAGGTCTTTCTCGATTTCATTAACAATGCTGATATTCTTTCTGTTCGCAAGCGCCTTGAGTGAATCGATTGAAACATCGAAAACGTCCTTCTTGAGGTTCAGCTCAGTCCTGTTAACGGCCAGCTCCCCTTTTTCAATCCTGCCCAGATTCAGGAACTTGCGGACTGTGGCCTCGAGGTAATCGAGGTTTCTCGTTATGGAATCGAGCGCCTTGAGCTGTTTGAAATTAACCATACCAAGAAAGCCGTCCCTTACGGCGTAAGCGTTCATTACCGTTGAGGCCAGCATCCCTTTCAGCTCGTGCGAAACGAACCCGATAAGGTCAACGTAATTTTTATTGGCTTCTGCCAGCTTTTCATTTGTAATTTTCAAACTCTGTTCGCGCTCGTTAAGTTTGACGGACAAAACAAATGCCAGCGTGGCACCCGCCGCAACTATCGCCATAAAAGCCAGTGTAATATGCCTCGCCATCGCATCGAAAGGTTCCGCTAACGTCCCTACGTAAAGAATGCCGATTATTGCTCCATCAATATTTTTTATAGGTTCGTAAGCCGTTTTATACCAGGTATTTACAACAAACGCCCTGTCGTCCCAGACGTTGCCTTTCTCGACAACCTCCCTGTAAACCTGCTCTGACACTCTCGTTCCGATTGCGCGCTGGCCGTTCTCGTCTAAAACATTTGTGGAAATCCGCGTATCGCCCTGAAAAATCGTGACCGTTCCC
>CAYLXJ010000101.1:0-2622 GCA_964387385.1 uncultured Pirellulales bacterium | reverse complement strand
CCGTTCCCACCGGTTTGGAATGATATTGCTCGCTGCCGAAAACCATCAGACGGATTCTATCCACAAGCTCGTAGTCGCGGTTAATAATCCTGCCCCCGTAATATATCTTTTCAACTTTGCCGTTCTCAGCAAGAATCGGCAGTGCGTATTCTTTAACCATAACAGCGTCCAACTGTTTCCGCTCCGTCGGCAGCGCCATAGGCGTCGGCCTGATTTGAATCCGCGTCTTATCAATAAGTACAGGGTCAATCGCGGCAAGTTCCGCTTCGGTCATTATCCGCGTTCCGCCGAGACCCTCTCGACTTTTGTAAGCGGCCCTGACTATCTCACTTTCGGCTGCATCAACATCTTTGGCGTCAATACACATGAGGTAGTGCAGCTTCATTATTGTCCTAAGCTCTGTCAGGTCATTATTTAGAGTAACAAGTTTAAATGCCGTCTCAATTCTCTCAATTTCGCCCTGATATATGCTTTCCGCGGCCTTGAGGTTGTCCCTTACCTTTCGCTGAGCGGCATCCATTATGTCGGCCTTTATGATGTAAGCGCCTAAAATAGCGATTGAAACGCTAAGCGCAGCGATAATCGCGAACATCGAAATGAGAATCCGGTTTTTTAGCGTAAATATGGGCATTTATTTTGCCTTTGTGCTTTCCCTGATTTTTACAAAATAAATGATGTTTTCCAGTTCGGTTACGAGATTGATATTGTTGACCGTGCAGTCGGCCGACTCACGCAGACATATCGGCGCAAAATTCAAAACGCCCCTTATACCCGCCGTTTTCATAAGCTCAAGAACCTGCTGTGCCGCATAATCGGGAACAGCGATAATACCATGCTTTATATTATGGCTGACTATGTAATCGTGCATTTTCTCAAGAGGCAGAATCGGGATCTTTGCCTCCTCTTTGTATTTCGCGGGGTCTATATCAAAGCCGGCCACAATTTTAATCCCGCTTTTCTCGAATCCGGGGTAATGCATTAGTGCTCTCCCGATGTTGCCAACACCAACTAATATGATTTCCTGCGCTCGGTCTTTCCCTAAAATCTTGTCCAGTTGTCTTAGAAGCTCTTCAACCGGATAACCTCCTCTCCTGTTGCCTGTAATGCCGAATAAAGAAAAATCCTTTCGCACCTGTGCAGAAGTCGCACCGGCAGCATCTGCGAGATTATCAGAAAAAACACGCACAAAATTCAACGCTTTTAATCGAATAATCGCGTTTCTATACTGAGACAGCCGAACTATGCAGCTTCTATTCAATACGCTCATAACTTTTTACTTCTAAGACATCTTTCTTGTCATTCTGTTAATGCACCTATAAATACATTATCCACTAATATACGAACTATAAAAATGCTTGTCAATATATTATTGTGATATATTTCACAATTATTTTGCTTTAACCTATAAGTCGAGTATGAAATCATAAGTATTGATTATAAAAGAAGATAGGACATGACTTATCGCTGAAATCTAAATTTAAACAATCTTAGGATGCAGATTTTTCACTGAATCAAACCAATTATTTCTTCTGATATTCACAAGCACCGATATCGAACGCAGCTCCTGCCAGGATCGGATTGCCGAAGAAATCCTGCTTGCCCGGGTCCAGTTGGAAAAGTGTTTTCAAATCAAGGCCTTTATCGATACAGGGGGAATTTTCCAGCAAACGGAATACCTTCATTTCCTTTAATTTGGTCGGGTCTGTCAGTCGCGGCTCGTTGGCGTCCTCATAGTAAGTAATTTGCGGGTCGGCAAATATGCCGACGACTTTGCCATCGACCTTTTCCTGTCCTGTGGCAGATGCAAATTCCTCGAGGGTGTTATACTTGCCGTATATAGCGAATTTGCCGGTAGGTGACCAGTAGCAGTTGCCCTGGAAAATAAAATTCATATCTTCCTTTGCGCCTGCTGTAAAGGTTGCCGTTGACTTGTTAATAAAGATGTTATTTCTAAATCGCAGGTCATAAATTTTCTTACCCTGTGTTCCGATTGTGGGATTTTCGTTTATGACAAGGTTATTGTAAAAATCATTGTCGCGGACCCCTGTGGGGGAATCATCGTTATGGCCGACCCAGATGGATTTCGACAAGTCCTTCTTTTTGTTATCGAATATGTTATAGCGAATGATATTTTTTTCCAGCCACTGGTCTTTGCTGCCCCACTGCCACAACTGGATGCCGTAATTTTTATTGTCGTAGCAGTAATTGTACTGGACGATATTGTGATGGCTTTCCGAGTCGAGGTCGAGTCCGCCGCCGTCTCCGGTAGGATTGGTATTATGATGGGCGATACAATATTGAATCGTTGTCGTCTGTGAATGAGCAATCCAGATACCCACAGGGCCGTTGCCTCGTCCGCGCCGCTGGTCGCCTCCGTTGTAGCCCGCCTCGCAATATTCAATCGTTGCGTCGGAAGCGTTATAAACTTCAATCCCGCTTCCGCTTATATTGTTGAGGTCATTATCTCCGGGATTACGGTTCGCTTTGCAGTAGCCGATATACAGCCGTTCCATATTTTTCTTTCCGCGTATCCCAGCGTATCCGTTATCATGAGCATAAACATTTGTAATTTTTGCATCGGGGCAATTCCTTGCTAAACGTGGTGTTGGGCTGCAAAGGATA
>CAYLXJ010000100.1:0-7630 GCA_964387385.1 uncultured Pirellulales bacterium | reverse complement strand
TTTTGTCCTCACCGGGCTAAAGCAATAGAATCCGAAATTGACGCACCCTTTACTCAAGGAAACCATCGAGACCCTCGCTGGCCGGCTAAACGGCTGCGATTTTGTCGCCTCGCAAGATAAGCCGATGCTCGTCAGTATTGCTGGCAATATCGGCGCGGGCAAAACCACGCTCGCGAAAAATTTAGCGAAACGTCTCTCCTGTCAGGTCATTTTAGAGCGTTACGATACCAACCCTTTCTTGCCTAAGGTTTACGCAGGAAATAAGGATCTCGCCCTCGATTCCCAGCTTTACTTTCTCGCAAGCCGGGTTGAACAGTTGAGTCCCGATGTTCTTGAAAAAGGCCGGCCGGTGGTTAGCGATTACGTTTTTCAAAAAGAGCTTATATACGCCAACCTGCTTTTATCGGATGAGCAGCGTGAATTGTATCTTAAAATTTATAAACAGTTGTCCCCGGGGGTTACGACCCCCGCTGTATTGCTTTATCTGGCTGATTCGCCGCAGGTCTGCCTCGACAGAATTCGTCGGCGAAATCGTCCTTACGAGCAGCAGATTAAGCCGGCTTTTTTACAGGCAATCGACACCGGATATAAACAGCTCGTTGCCGACTGGAAACACTCGCCGGTCATTACCCTCGCTGATTTCGACTGCCTCAGCAAAAAATCTGTTGACCACCTCGCGTCCCAGATAGGATATTATCTTAATCCTCAAAATACGTATGAAAGTCGCAAAAACAGTTAAGTCGGTAAGAACGCTTGTCGGGAAGGCCAGAAAAGCCGGCAAGACCATTGGTCTTGTCCCGACGATGGGCGCGCTACACGAGGGCCATATTTCGCTCATCGACCGCAGCGTCAAAAACGGCGATTTTGTCGTCGTTAGCATTTTTGTCAATCCGACGCAGTTCGGCCCTGCTGAAGACCTTAAAAAATACCCCAGGCCGCTAAAGGCAGACCTTAAAATATGTAAAGACCATCGCGTCGCTGTGGTTTTTATACCGACTCCGGAAGAGATGTATGGCGCAGGAACGCTTACCTGGGTCGATGTCGAAAAATTAAGCGAGCCGTTGTGTGGAAAGTTTCGCCCCGGCCATTTCAGGGGCGTAGCGACCGTATGCGCGAAACTTTTCAATATCGTCGGCCCAGACGTCGCCTACTTCGGCCAAAAGGACGCCCAGCAGCTTGTCATAATAAAACGAATAGTCGCTGACCTTAATTTTCCCCTTAAAATCGTTGCCTGCCCCACTGTTCGCGCAGCAGACGGGCTTGCCCTTAGCAGTAGAAACAAGTATCTCTCGCCGGCCCAGCGAAAGGACGCAACCTGCATATACCGCTCACTTACAACGGCCCGCGAAATGATAAAAGCGGGCGTATCTAACCCCAAAACAATAACCGCCCGAATGCGTAAAATCATAAACGCCGCAAAAACGCTAAGCAGCATTGATTATATAAGCATCGTTAACACAGAAACGTTCGATGAGTTGACAAAAATCTGGGGCAAAACGCTGATAGCGGTGGCGGCACGATTCGGCTCCACGCGGCTGATTGACAATATCACAGTGGACGCCGGAAAACTATAACGTATAATAATCCGTCCTTTATTGAATTCATTGACGGGAAAAACAATGCTTTTGAAAATGCTTAAATCAAAACTGCACAGGGCGCGCGTTACCGAGACCCGGCTTAACTATCCGGGCAGTATTCTCATCGATGCTGCCTTAATGAAGGCCGCCGGTATCCTGCCTTACGAGAGCGTCCTCATTGCCGACCTCAATAATGGTAACCGTGTCGAGACCTACGCCGTGCCCGCGCCCGCCAATTCGGGCCAGGTCATTGTCCTCGGCGCCGCAGCCAAACGTATGAAAAAAAACGACATCGTTATTATTTTCAGCTTTGTTTATTGCACTCAAGCCGAGGCAAAAACGCTCAAACCAATGGTAATTCTTCTCGACAGGCGCAATAAAATAATAAATAGGAAATAAAAAATAGAAAATTTGTAGATGCACCCGGAACTTTTCAGAATACCATTCACGACGCTGACCGTCAAAAGCTACGGCCTGATGATGGTCGTCGGCTTCCTTGTCGCTGTTTACGTCATAAGACGGCTTAGTAAAAATATCACACCCGACCCGCAAATGATTACTAATGCCTCGCTTTACTCCCTCGTCGCCGGCGTCATCGGCGCACGCGTTTTTTTCGTGATTCATCATTTCGACCTGTTCAAAGGCGACCTGCCCCGAATGTTCGCGATTTGGGAAGGGGGGCTTGAGCTTTTGGGAGGCGTTTTCGCGGCCTTGACAGTCCTTATTCTTTTTATGCGTTATCACAAACTGCCCGTCCGGCAATATCTCGATATTCTTGCTATCGGCCTGATGCTTGCTCTTGCCTTCGGTCGAATCGGCTGTTTTCTAAACGGCTGCTGCTTCGGCAAACCATCTGATTTACCTTGGGCCGTAAGGTTTCCGTATGGCTCGCACCCTTACATCAGCCAGGTCGAACCCGACCCCGCACGCAGCAGACCCGAACCTTATATTGAACTAACGGACGATTTCTTTGGCTATTTCGATAAAAATAACGTGTGGCATCAGGAACTTAAACCGCTCGATAAGCTGACCCCGTTTCAAAAGGAAACGGTAACAAAAGGCATATATCGTTGCCTGCCCGTTCACCCGACTCAAATTTATGCCGCTGGGAACGCGGTTATTATCGCTTTGGTTCTGTATTTTTTCTGGAGAAGCTCGCAATTCTCGCCCGCAGGCAAATTTCCAAAGCCCGGCTCGACCTTCGCCATGATGTTCATTCTTTACGGCATTGTCCGCTTTTTCGAGGAATTCCTCCGCGATGACAATCCCTTCGAATTCGGCTGGTGGACAATTTACAAAGGCGGCACGATTTCCCAGAACCTCGGTATTTATATGCTCATCCTCGGCGTTATCCTGATGCTCGTCTCTCAAAAAATGCGCCCCGGCAAAAAAAATCTGATATAATAACGCTATTATTTAAATCTGTTTTCAGAGCTAAGCTATGGGACTCTACGACAGGGATTATACACGCGAGAAATACGAGCCGCACGCTTCATACGCGCCGCAGATGCGCATGGGTCTGCCCCCGGTTACGCCGGGCGTCAAGTGGCTGCTGCTGACCAATATCGTCGCGTTTCTTTTAAGTGCCCTTACAACCGATACAACGAAGCCCGAAATGGGTTTTTTCGAGAAAAGCTTCGCCCTTATCCCTGCTTCACCAGTGCTTATCTTTCAGGTCTGGCGGCTCATAACCTATCAGTTTTTGCACAGCGGTTTACCGCACATACTTTTTAATATGCTTGGCCTGTATTTTTTCGGCTCGACCGTTGAGAGACACTGGGGCACTAAAAAATTCCTCATTTTTTACCTCTCCTGCGGCACGGCAGGGGGGCTGTTTTACGTTTTTCTCGTTTTGGCCGGCTTTCTGACCGCCGGCTCGCTTGTCGGCGCATCCGGCTCAGTCCTCGGCGTCCTTACGGCCTGCGCAATCCTGTTTCCGCAGATGAAAGTTTTTATGTTTCCTATCCCTTTCCCCATACCGATACGCGTTATTGCCATAGGCCTGATTTGCTATGCCTCCATAACTATTCTGTCCAAAGGTGAAAATGCGGGCGGTGAGGCCGCTCACCTTGCAGGTATCGCCGCGGGCGCAATCTATGTCTTCTCAGACCCTTGGCTCACCGCTTTAAAATTGCGCTTCAAATCCGCCAGATGGGAAAAAAACATCGAATATGAACGCCGATTGCGTATCGAGGTTGACCGCATCCTGAAAAAAGTCCACGATTCAGGCCTGCAATCACTCACATCAGCGGAAAAACGCACCCTCAAAAAAGCCACCCGCCTCGAACAGACCCGCAATAAGCTGTAAAAACATCAAAACTTTTCAGTTTGGTTTTCAGGGAATGTGAATAATCCTCACTGTGTCCGTGCCGTAAAAACATTGGCCTGAAATTAGCTTTCCTGCGACAATAAGTTCGATGTTGCCGTTAGCAACTTCGGCCATAAGGGCGGCCTTGTCAAAAACTGCGTTGATATAACCGGGTGAGACAGTTTGGCGTTCTGCCTTAATTTCGCCGGGATAAAGCAGGAGTTTCTTACCTGTATCAATCTGGTCAGGATTGACGCCTTCGGGCAGGCGAAGTGTCGCCGTTATTTTTTGCAGTCCGCTTCTCCCGTTGATTACCCTCGGCACCATCCAGAGCGACCCTTTTATCGCCTCGACAACCGTTATCACAACCTCATTCGGCTCAGAATCTTCCCAGCCGTCATTGACCACAAGCTCAATCGTATGCAGTCCGACAGGCAACTCTATCGTCGGTTTAACACAGTTTGTGTCATATGTGTTACCATCAATTGACCACGTCCACAAATAAGTCAGCTCATCGCCATCCTCGTCATATGAACCCGACCCATCCAGCGTTACTTCCGCAATCCCGTCAATCCAGGCATAAACTGTCTGGTCTTGCCCCGCATCGGCAACCGGTTGGGTATTAGGAAGCTCGTATGCCCCCATATCAATTCTGCCTCCTGTTACTCGACGCTTGCCGTCGAGGTCTCTCTCATTCGGTCCCGCCACATAATTCGGCTCGCCCCGATTTATACACTGCGATTCTTCCAGCAAATGATAATCGCCTTCATTCCAGATAAGATTTATTTCAGGTGGACACCAGGGACAAGGGGGAGGCATATTGACTTCAATCCAATAACCTGATTCGACAAAACAGGGGTCGGTATTTATATTCCCTTCGCCGGCAAAACCACCTTTTATATCGCTGTATCTTACTAATGCTGAACCTGTAATTTCACTTACAGGAATTGAATTCTGCTCGGTCACATCCCACAAAATGCAACTGTTCACATCGGACTGTCCGTAAATCCCCGCGCCCGACATCGCCATATTTCCAGTAAACGTGCAGCTCGTAATTTCGCCGCCTCCGCAATAAATGCCGCCACCAAACGCATTTCCATCTGGATATCCTGGTCCTCCCCGGCCTCCTTTGACTCTATTTGCAAGAATCAGGCAATCCTCAATTGATACCGATGCGCAGGGATCACTATACACCCCGCCGCCCAATCCGTCTCCTCCGGCTTGATAAGGAATAAAATCGCTTCCTGTCCCCTCGGCTATATTTTCTGATATTATACAATTATTGATTTTCACATTTGTAGGCAAGATTATATCTGGTTCTATAATTATTTCCTCACTAAGTAAGATGATATTAATATTATCAGTGCCGACATATATACCTCCTCCACGTGTTCTTGGACGGCTCCTTGTTGTATTTTTCCTTATAATGCAATTATCGATTAAGTTATTGCCATTTACATATATTCCTCCGCCGCCCGTAAGGGCTATGTTTTCTGAAATATCGCAATATATAATAGTTCCTTGGCCCTTTCCATAAATACCTCCACCATAAAAAATGGGATCACCGGGTAGTTGCGGAGGCAATACTAATATTACTCCAATATTCTTAACCGAATTATCTTTTATAATACAATCAACAATTGTTGGGCTTCCGCCCCAATAACAAATTCCTCCCCCAAAGTATTTCACTCCAGGAAAGGGTGAGCCAGCGACCGTATTATTTTTTATGTGACAGCACATAATAGTAGGGCTTGCGTTGATGCATAATATGCCGCCTCCCACATATGCTGAAAATGGGCTTGGCAGCATTTCTAACACAGTTACAGCCCCCCAGCCATTTGTGATGGTTAATCCTGCTAAAACGGAATTTGGTCCTTCGTTGTTATCAAATGTAAATCCCCTATGCGGTTCTCTTTGACTTCCCTGACAATTTACGACGGTTGCGGAGATGATATTGGGGTCATTCGGTTCGATGCTCCTGACGGTTATTGCTTTGCTGAAAAATCGGATGTCGCGGTTGCCGTTACCGATATATTGACCCGGGCGAATGATAATTGTGTCGCCGTTGTTGGCATCGTTTATGGCCGCCTGAATGGTTATGAAATCCGCGGGACTGTTGTCATCGACTATAATGGTCCTCGCCTGGCAAGTCGCTGCGGCTGCGATTGCCGCAATGGCAAATATGATGCGTCGCATAGTTCTTCTCCTTAAACTCCTCGGTACTATTTGTATCAATTTTAGACCAAAACCCGCCCAAAATCAAGCCAAAAATCGACAAAAAACAAGACCTCGCATTATCGGCATATACGCGAGGCCTTGCAAAATAATCAATCATCAATTATCAATAAGTCTTATTCCCATTCGAACTTTTCCGTCTCGTTGACAAGCTCATCGACCCGCTTTTGGACTTGCTCATTCTTGAAGTCCTTGCCTTTCCATTTCTCGACCTCGGCCTTTTTGATGTCAACCTCCTTCTGCAGTTCCGCCAGCTTCTTCGTCAAATCGCCGTAGGCAAGTTCTTTTCGCTTCACAATCAAATCGAACTGCTTGCTTACGACCCCTTCAAGTTCCTTGACAAGCTCTTTTTTCTGTTTTTCGTCCGTTGTCGCCTTGATTTTCTTGAGCAGCTCGCCTCGCTTTTCCCGAAGTGCCAATTGGTCTTTCAAAACCGTCGCAAGCTCAGGATTATTCTTAGACGCCTCAAAAATCGGGGCATATTTTCTCCAGCTCAGCCCCATCGCCCTCGTATGCTGACCCGGATTTTCCTCTTTCAACTGCTCCAGCTTGGACGCCTCGTCTGGGAAATTCTCCTTTAGCCATTTCATATATTCTTCGCTTTTTTCCTGCATCCGCTCGCGCATCATTTCAGGCCATTCGCCCGGCTCGCGGCCTTCCGTTGCTTGCCCGCCCGGCCGTCGCCGCGGCGGCTGCATTCCCTGCTCGCCTTTCTGTTCCATCCTGCGCGACATAAATCGTTCGCGCGCGACTCTGCGAATCTCCGCGTTGAACGCCTCAGGGTTCTGTTCCCTCAATCTTATCAGCTCGTCTGCCTTTTCAGGGTCGTCCTCTCTTATCTGGTTGAGTATCCGCTCAATCTGTTCGGGGCCTAACTCCATACGGGGCACTCGCGTCGGCCCTTGGCCAGGCCCAGGCGGCTCAACCATAATCTGCTCTTCTTTTTCCATTTCCGCCGCACAGGCAACCCCCCAGCCGGCGCCCGCCGCTATCAATACCGCAGCACAAACCATTTTCAGCAAGTCAGTCCTCATTTTTTATCCTTTCCAGAAATCGCCGTTTATTCCAATCAGTTCCATTTCCAAATCGTCGGCAGTTCCGCTGCCGCTTACGTCAATATCCCTAAGTTCAATTCCGTATAGTTGGTTTTCGATTGTCTTAATCTCCGCCGCGATGACTGCTATATCAGCGTCGTCTGTCATAATGTCGCTGCTGTCCCAAAGCCGGTCCGGTATGACCGTCGCGTATGTTACCTTGGTTTGCTCTGTGGGAGTTCGCTCGAAATATTGATGCGCTGCAATCGATATTGTAATAATCGCAGCCGCAACGCTTAACGCCTTCAAAAATCCGAGCTGGATTGCCTCCCGATGCCGCCGTCTCGCGGCCGAGGCCATCCGAATCTTTATCCCTTCGATTATGTTATCCCTCGGAGCAGGCGCAGGAAACTTTCCCAGAAGCTCATCGCCTCTTTCGAGGTCATTTATCACCCGGCTCACCTCGTCTGCGTCCA
>CAYLXJ010000099.1:0-7648 GCA_964387385.1 uncultured Pirellulales bacterium | reverse complement strand
ATTACGCTGTGCTTGTGCCGAGCGCGGCGAGAGCGGAGAAGATTTGGCCGATTGAGCGGTTCGCGGAATTAGCGGACAAAATCGCCGGGCAATACGGTTCATCAATTGTTGCAACGGGGACGAAGGGGGAGCGGGAATATATCGACAGGATTTTGAAGTCGGCGCATACGGCCGTAGTAAATCTGGCGGGGAAGACGACAATAAGCGAGTTGATATCGCTATTGAATGGGGCGAGATTAGTGGTGAGCAACGATACGGGGCCTGGACATATAGCAGCGGGGCTGGGGGTGCCGATTGTGCTGATATTCGGGCCTGTAAATCCGGCGAGATTGAAGCCATACGGACGGGAGGACTGTTTTGCGGCGATAGAGCCGAACACGATGGGGATGGCCATTAAAAGTAGCGACCCGAGGTATGATATCAGCAACATTACCGCCGAACAGGTGTTCGAGAAGGTCTGTGAGCAAATTACCAAAAGTTAGTTACCCAAGTGCCTGAGCGTTTCGGCGCAGCGGGAACAGAGGTAGGGGCGGCTGGGGTCTGAGCCGACGGAAGGCCAGTAGTTCCAGCATCGCTGACATTTTTTGTGGGGGCTTTTCTGGGCGATGATGTGAACTGGGCCTTCTAATTTTTCGAGATTTATCTCGCTGACGATGCAAAGTGCGGCGAAATTTTTCGGGCCGAACTGCTCAATCGCGAGCGCATCTTCGCCGCCGCAACGGATGGTTATACTCGATTCCTGATTGGAGCCGATGACTTTGTCACGGCGGAGGGGTTCGAGGGCCTTGAGGACTTCGTCGCGGAGGGCCATAAGTTTTTGCCATTTTGGTTCATCGGCGAGATAGTCGATTGAGGGGTCAACTTTGGGAAGCTTTGCGAGATGGATGCTATCGACATTCTGGGATTTATATTGAATTGCGGCCCAGGTCTCCTCGGCAGTGTGGACAAGGATGGGGGCGAGCAATAAGGTGAGGGCGTCGAGGATTTTGCATAATGCGGTCTGGCAGCTTCGTCTGGAGGGAGAGTCGGCGGGGTCGCAATACAGGCGGTCCTTGAGGAGGTCCATATAGATGCTGCTCATATCGACGGAGCAGAAGTTATAGAGCAGAGCGAAGACACGGTGATAGGCGAAATCGTCGTATTCTTTTGTAACTTCGGCGATTAGTTTGTTGAGGCGCTGCATTGCCCATTTGTCGATTTCGAACAATTGAGCGTGAGGGACGCTGTTTTTGGCGGGGTCGAAATCGAAGATATTGCCCAACAGGTATCGCAGGGTGTTTCTGATTTTGCGGTAGGCGTCCTGAGTTTTGCCGATGAGTTCGTCGTTGCAGCGGACGTCGTCCTGATAATTGACGCTGGAGACCCAGAGGCGCAGGACATCAACACCGTATTTGGCGACTTCGTCCTGAGCGACAGTGTAGTTGCCGAGCGACTTGGACTGCTTGATACCCTTTTCATCGACGACGAAGCCGTGAGTGAGGACGGCCTTGAAGGGGGCTTTACCCATAAAGCCGAGAGCGGGGAGAAGGGATAACTGGAACCAGCCGCGGTGCTGGTCGCTACCTTCGAGGTAGAGGTCAACAGGGACGGGCCAGCCGATTTTGGCGGCGACAGAATACCAGGAGCAGCCGGCCTCGAACCAGACGTCGAAAATGTTTTCCTCTTTTTTCAGTTTGCCGAAGGAAAAGCCGGGGGGAAGCTTGAAATCGGGACCGAGGATTTGCTCAGGAGTGTCCGTAAACCAGGCGTCGGAACCCTTTTGGCCGATATATTTTGCCACTGCAAGGACTGATTCTTTAGTTAAGAGAGCTTCGCCGTGGGGATTCAGGAAGACAGGGATTGGCAGGCCCCAGCTTCTTTGCCTGCTGATGCACCAGTCGGGGCGTGATTCGAGCATGCCTTCGATGCGTTTTTGACCCCAGTCGGGGATCCATTTGACATTTTTTACGGCGTCGAGGGCGAGGTCCCGCAGAGTTTTGCCGATATCCGGCAATTCTTTATCAACACTGACGAACCATTGCTCAGTGGCGCGGAAAATAACGGGCGTTTTACTTCGCCAGCAGTGGGGGTAACTGTGGGTGATTTTCTGCTCGGCGAGGAGGAAGCCGTCGGTTTTGAGGCGGTTGATGACTTCGCCATCGACCTTCAGGACGTTTTTGCCTTTGAGCCAGTCGGGGACGGTGTTGTCGTAAGAGCCGTCGTCTTTGACGGGGGAATAAATGGCGAGGTCGTAGTTCTGGCCTGACACATAGTCCTCGATGCCGTGGCCGGGAGCGATGTGGACGAGGCCTGAACCATCTTCGGTAGTTACGTAATCGGCCAGAATCACTTTGTAGGCGTCCCTGTCGGTCGGATTTTCGGGGACGAAAGGATGGGTGTAGCGCAGGCCTTCGAGTTTGGCGCCCGCGATTTTGGTTTGACTGACTTTATATTGGCCATCGGTTAAGTTGGCGGCTGCGGTGACGGCAGGGAGGCGGTCAGTAACGACAATCGAAACGAATCTTCGGCGATTGTGATTATAATCGATGGCGACGTATTCGAGGCGAGGGTGAACAGCGACGGCGAGATTAGCAGCGAGCGTCCACGGAGTTGTCGTCCAAATCATAAGGCAAAGCTGCGCCTGATTGGCCTGTTCGTTCGAGACAAGGCCGAGTTCGAGAAGACGTGGGATGCTGTCTTTAGCTATAGGGAAATTGACGAAAATACTGGGAGAGTCGATATCCTTGTATTCGAGTTCGGCTTCGGCGAGAGCGGTTTCGCAGCCGACGGACCAGTGGATTGGTTTTAATTGTTTTTTGACAAGCCCTTTCGCGACGAGTTCTGCAAAGACCTCGAGTATGCCGGCCTCATAGGACGGTTTGAAGGTGAGGTAGGGGTTATCGAAATCGCCAAAGACGCCAAGCTGCTGGAATTGTTTGCTCTGAATTTTTACGTATTTGCTGGCGTATTTTTTACATAGTTGGCGGATTTCGGGTTTTGACAGTTGTTTGATTTTATCGCCGAGTTCTGTAACGACTTTGGATTCGATAGGCAGGCCGTGGCAGTCCCAGCCGGGTACGTATGGGCTGTCGAAGCCGGCCATTGTTTTGTAGCGGACGACGAAATCCTTGAGGACTTTATTAATAACGTGGCCCATGTGTATGTCGCCGTTGGCATAAGGGGGGCCGTCGTGCAGGATATAAAGGGGGCAGCCCTTTCGCGCGGCCCTGATTTGGGCGTAGATATCGCGTTTGAGCCAGTCCTTCTGCATTTGCGGCTCGCGCTGGACGAGGTTTGCCTTCATCGCAAAGGACGTTTGCGGGAGGTTCAACGTGTTACTGTAGCTTTTCTTTTCTTCGGGCATCTTGAGACCTCAAGAACGGCGGGAGAAATCCCGCCCTACAAAATGCGCCGCCGTTCCGGCGGCTAAACGATAAAAGTAAAGACAATATGGTAAATCGCGAGAGGTTTTATGTCAACGATAAACGACTCCTACCTCGGGGGGGGGTGGGGCTAAACGGGGAAAAGCTTGAGTAAACGATTGGCGGAGTATATGCTGGTAGAATTATGGAAGCCGGTGACGAAATAAAAAGCGGTAAAGAAAAATATTTGTATTGGGCGGCGCTGGCGATGATAATCGTAGGAACAGCGGTTATCAGAGGACGAATGGCGTCGATGCCATTAGAGCGTGACGAGGGGGAGTACGCCTATATGGCACAAGAGCTTTTAAGGGGAGTATTGCCTTATGAATCGGCGTATAGTATGAAACTGCCGGGGATTTACGCGGCATACGCGGCTATTTTGGCGGTATTCGGGCAGACGGCGACGGGGGTTCATACGGGTTTAATAGTTTTAAACGCAGCAACAATACTTTTTGTATTTTTGCTGGCGAGAGAAATATTCGGAGGTCTTACGGCGGTTGTCGCATCGGGCGCTTACGCGATAATATCAATGTTATCATCGGTCCTGGGAATGTCCGCGAACGCGGAACATTTTGTTGTTTTGCCGGCATTAGCGGGGATATGGCTATTGGTTAAGTTCAGGGAGCGAAAAAATTTTATTGTGATTTTCATTTCGGCTATACTGCTGGGGACGGCTTTTATTATCAAGCAGCACGGGGTATTTTTCGGTGTTTTCGGGGCGCTGTATCTGCTTAGCCGTGATATTTTACGACGACCGATTCAGTGGAAGAAAGCAGTTATCAATCAGATTGTATTTGCAGCGGGCGCGATAATACCATTTGCTCTTGTATGTTTTATATTCTGGAAGGCGGGATTCTTCGGGAAGTTCTGGTTCTGGACATTTACATACGCGAGCAAATACGCGGCGAGGATACCATTATCAGCCGTCGGCGAGATTTTTGTTGCGCATTTTTCGCCGGTTGTAGAATCGGCGAAATGGATATGGGTGTTTGTCCCGTTAGGGCTGGCAATTGTCATTGTCATTAAACAGTACAGGCGATGGATTTTATTTTTATTTGGCTTTTTGACTTTTTCGTTTTTTGCGGTATGTCCGGGTTTTTATTTCCGGCACCATTATTTCATATTTCTACTTCCCGCGGCGGCTATTTTGTCCGGCGGGGGATTAGTATTGGTAATGGAGCGTATTCTGCAGAGTTTTCGAATACCTGGCCGAACAGCAATAATCGGTATAACAGCGCTGGCTATCGGCGGTTATTGCCTGTATCAGCAGCGAGCGGTGTTGTTCCGAAACAATCCTGAAGTTGTCTGTCGTATGGTTTACGGGTTCAATCCATTTTCGGAGTCGGTTCGAATAGCGGATTTTATTCGTGCCAATACCGACGCTAACGACAAGGTAGCGGTAATCGGGTCAGAGCCGCAGATTTATTTTTATTCGGGCAGGCGTGCGGCGACTACATATATTTACACATACCCGCTTATGGAACCGCACGATTTCGCGGGCAAAATGCAGGAGGAAATGATAAATCAAATTGAGGATGCCAGGCCGCAAATCCTGGTTTTTGTACGAGTATATTTTTCGTGGCTGCAAAGGCATGAGTCGATTGACCATATTTTCAGGTGGTTTGACGCCTATCAATCGCAATATTACGAAGTCGTCGGCTACGCCGATATGGTATCCGGCGCATATACGGTCTGGAAATGGAACGAGGATGCTGTAAATTATAAGCCGACCTCGGAAAACTGGGTAGCTGTACTCAGGCGAAAGCAGTAAAAGGAAACCAAGAAAAAAACTACAGCAGTAATATAAGGGACGTTATAATTTCATTATGTTCGCGAATAAAAAAGTTGTTGTTGTGATGCCAGCGTATAACGCGGAAAAGACGCTGAGGCAGACCTACGATGAGGTGATGGCGCAGAAGATTGTGGACCTTGTGATTGTCGTGGACGATGCAAGCCACGATGATACGGCCGAGGTGGCGAGGAAACTGCCGCATACGGTCGTCGAGGTTCATCCTGTAAATCGCGGCTATGGGGCAAACCAGAAGACCTGCTACAGGATTGCGCTGGAGCAGGGGGCTGATATAATTATTATGGTGCATCCTGACTATCAGTACACGCCGAAGCTCATACCGGCTATGGCGTCGATGATAGGCAACGGTCTATATCACTGTGTTCTGGGGTCGAGGATTCTGGGCGGGCGTGCGCTGGCGGGCAATATGCCTTTTTATAAATACGTATCGAACCGGTTTCTGACTTTTGCGGAAAACATGCTGACGGGGGCTAAACTTTCAGAGTATCACACCGGCTATCGGGCATTTTCACGGGAACTGCTTGAACGGCTGCCTTTGAACGCTAATTCGGACGATTTTGTTTTCGACAACCAGATGCTTGTGCAAATTCTGTGGCTGGGTTATACGGTTGCGGAGGTGAGCTGTCCGACGAAATATTTTCCGGAGGCGTCGTCGATTAATTTTTCACGCTCGCTTAAGTACGGTTTCGGGTGTCTGTGGACGGCGGTGAAATTCCGCCTGGCGAAAATGAAACTGGTAAAAACGAAATTGTTTCCCACGCCTGTTTAATGCCAAAGACGCTTTATATAATCGACGGTCATTCGCACATATACGCGGCTTTTTATGCGCCGATGAGAGAGCGGCTGACGAGTCCGGCAGGAGAGCCGACAAAGGCGACGTATATTTTCACGACAGCCGTTCTGGGGCTGATTAAAAACCGCAAGCCCGATATGCTGGTCGTCGCGATGGACACCTCAGCGAAGACATTCCGTGAGGAGATATACCCTGAGTACAAGGCGCACAGGCCGCCGATGCCGGACGAGATGCCTGTGCAGATAAGCCGGATTGAGCAGATTTTGTCGGCGATGAACATTCCGATTCTGCGGGTCGATGGTTTCGAGGCCGACGACATAATCGGGACGTTGGCGAAAAAGGGTTCCAAAGAGGGTATCGATGTTTATATTTGCTCGCGCGACAAGGACATTTTACAACTTATCGACGAGCACGTATTTGCATACGATATGAAAACAGGGGAGAAAACCGGCGTAGCGGAGCTGAAGGAGAAAATTGGGCTGGAGCCGAAGCAATTTATTGACGTTTTAGCTTTGCAGGGAGATGCTTCCGATAACGTGCCGGGGGTCCCGGGCTTCGGTGAAAAGACAGCGCTGAAGTGGATTCAGGAATACGGCACGCTCGATAATGTTTACGCTCATATAGATGATGTTCCCGGCAAATTGGGCGAGAACCTGCGCAACTCACGGGATTCGGCGTATCTGAGTCAAAAACTTGTGACTATAAATTGCGATATGCCGGTTGATATTGACGAAAAGACCTTTGCGGTGAAGCCATTCGATGAATCGCGGCTGACGCAGATTTTTAATGAACTTGGTTTTGCACGGCTGCTCGGACAAATGGGGCTTTCATCTGCAACATCAACGTTGTCCGCAGAAAACCCACAACAAAAGAGCGGGGGCTTACTATTTTCGGTCAATACGGTCGGGCATAATTATCAATTGATTGATACGCAGGAAAAATTCGCATCATTTCTGGAGGAGATTAAAAAGCAGAAGATATTTGCTATCGATACGGAAACGACGGCGCTGGCGCCGATGCGGGCGGATTTGGTAGGGATAAGTATTTCATGGCAGGCGAAGACGGGATTTTATATTCCCGTTCGAGCGCCAATGGGAGCAAAGCGGATTTCGATTACGAAAATCAGGGAGGAACTCGGCCCGATACTTGCTGATGAGGGCATAAAAAAGGTCGGGCAGAATGTGAAATTTGATTACCTCATTTTGAAAAACGCGGGATTGCCTCTACGAGGAGTTTATTTCGACACGATGGTAGCTTCGTATTGTCTCGACCCACAGCGGAATAGTCATTCACTTGATGATATGGCTTTGGATTTTCTAAATTACAAGGGGACGCCAATATCGGCTTTGATAGGCAAGGGCAAAAATCAAATCACGTTCGATATGGTCGATACGGCGGCGGCGTGCGAGTATTCGGCGGAGGACGCGGACCTGACATGGCAGGTGTATCAATATCTTGATAAACGCCTGGACGACCAGCCGGAGATTAAGAAGTTATTTTATGAAGTTGAGATGCCGTTAGTAACGGTTTTAGCGGAAATGGAATACAACGGCGTTTCATTAGATACCGAAATTTTGTCGGGGATGTCGGAGGAGATAACGGCGTCTATCAACCGTCTTGTGGATGAGATTTATCAGACGGGGG
>CAYLXJ010000098.1:0-7678 GCA_964387385.1 uncultured Pirellulales bacterium | reverse complement strand
GAAACGCGAGGTCGTGGATATGAAAAACCAGGCAGACCAGTTGATTTACGCGACTGAAAAGACGCTTAAGGAGCACGGCGACAAGGTCTCAGGGGACACGCGCGGCAAAATCGAAAGCGCGGTCAATAACCTCAAGGAGGCCGCCAAAGGCGACAGCGCCGAGGCGATTAAGAGGGCAATGGACAACCTCAGCACCGTCAGTCAGGAGTTAGGCAAGACCCTGTATGAGGAAGCGGCGAAAAAGACCGCCGGCGGCGCGGGCAAGCAAGGCCCGTCAGGCCAGGCGCCTCCTCCACCGCCCGAAGGCGAAGTCCGCAGAAAAGGCGGCCCTGACGACGTGATTGACGCCGAGTTCGAAGTTAAAGATAAGTAAGAGCGCAAAGGCGCAAGAACACAAGGGCACAAGTAAAAAACTTGTGCTCTTTTTATTTACGGCGATTTTTTGGGTTGGCATATTGAGGATGAGTAATTAAGATTGCAGTCGGCGGCGAAAAAAACTGGTAATGTAATTTCTGAGCGCAGACGAAAGTGGCAAAACTAAAGCGGGAGCTGAATCTGTTCGATGTTTTCTGCATCGCGTCTGGGGCGATGATTAGTTCGGGCCTTTTTATTTTGCCTGGGCTTGCATACGCCAAGGGGGGGCCGGCAGTAATCGTATGCTATTTTTTGGCGGGGCTTTTGTCGCTGCCGGGAATGCTCAGTATCGCGGAGATGACGACCGCGATGCCCAAGGCGGGCGGCGACTGCTTCACGATAATTCGGTCGCTGGGGCCGGGCGTGGGGACGGTTGCGGGGCTTTTAAGCTGGTTTGCGCTGGCGATGAAAAGCGCGTTTGCCTTAATCGGGATGTCTGTTTTCACGGTATTGGTCGTCAATATCGACATACATATCATAGCGGTGGCGTTTTGCCTTTTGTTTCTGGGGATAAATCTTGTCGGGATTAAGGAGGCTGGCAGGACGCAGGTCGGTCTGGTGGTGGGCTTGCTTGCTCTTATGGGGCTGTTTATTTTTCTCGGCATCAACAAGGTCAAGGTGGAGAATCTTGCGCCTTTCGCACCTTACGGCTTGGCGGGGATATTTTTTACCACGGGCTTTGTATTTGTTTCATATACGGGGCTTTTGAAAATCGCAAGCGTGGCAGAGGAGATAAAAGACCCCGCCCGTAATATTCCGCTGGGGATGATTGTCTCGCTTCTGGTAACGAGCATCTTCTATGCTTTTATGGTTTTTATTACGGTGGGCGTTCTCGAGGGCGATAAGCTAATGCAATCGCTTACGCCGATTTCAGATGCGGCTGAGGTTTTTATGGGTACCCCCGGTAAAATCGCGCTGGGAATAGCAGCGATTCTTGCTTTTTTATCGACTGCCAACGCGGGGATAATGACCGCGGCCCGCTCGCTTGTGCCGCTCAGCGAGGACGGCCTGATTCCGGAGAGATTCGGCAGAATAAACTCACGCTACAGGACGCCGCATAATGCTTTGCTGATAACCGGGTTATTTATAATGGTATCGTTATTTTTGAAACTTGAAATACTTATCGAGGCCGCCTCGGTTGTTATTATTCTGACCAACGTTCTTGCGTGCCTGTCGGTTATTATTCTGCGTGAAAGCAGGGTGCAGAACTACCGGCCGATTTTCCGCGTTCCGATGTATCCGTGGATGCAAATCGCCGGAGTAATCGCTTTTGGCTTTCTAATCTTCGAAATGGGAAAAGAGGCCCTGTTTGTCAGTTTCGTACTGGTTGTTGTCGGAATTTTTGTTTACTGGTTCTATGGCCGAATCAGGACCAACAGGGAATACGCACTTTTGCACCTTATCGAACGCGTTACCGCCAGAGAACTTACAAGCTATTCACTCGAAGAGGAATTGCGTGAAATCATCAGGCAGCGAGATGAAATCGTCAAAGACCGCTTCGACCATATTGTCGAGCGATGCGCCATTATAGATATAAACAGGAAGGTGAACGTCGAGGAGTTTTTCCGGCTCGCTTCACAAGAGCTGACAGGCCGGCTAGGAGCACCTGCCGAGGAAATTCACCGCCGGCTTTCGGACAGGGAAAAGGAAAGCAGCACCGTCCTGAGCGAGAACCTCGCGATACCGCATATAGTTATCGAGGGCGAGCATGTTTTCGACGTCCTTATCACGCGGTGCAAAGAGGGAGTCGCGTTTTCGGAAAAGTATGAGAAGGTGCACGCGATTTTTGTAATAGTAGGCAGCAGGGACGAGCGTAACTTTCATCTGTATTCGCTGTCGGCCATTGCGCAAATAGTGCAGGACCCGCATTTCGAGAGAAGGTGGATGGCCGCTAAAAACACCGACGTGCTGCGCGATATCGTTTTATTAGGCGAGCGGAAAAGACCCCCGGCCGGCAATGGCTAAGCAGTTATTTACCTATACAGAAGCGGGAGAAGATGCGGTCTAATAATTGCTCACTGGTGTTGTATGATGTTGGCCAGTGGTAGCGTTTTGAGACTGAGGAACAATGCTAAGTAGGAACGCAAAAAGTCTCATTTAACTTATATCTCAATGACGACCTTTCCAATAGCAGCAAAATTGACAAGGAGGTCGTTATGGGATATGGAATGAAACTTACGGAAAAACAATGGGACGAACTGGACAACTTACGATTCAGGACAACGTCGGCGGACATTTTTCGCAACTGCGTGATTATTTTGATGTCCGACTCGCGGGAAACGATTGCCAAAATTGCCAGACACATCGGATGCGGTACGGACACGGTAGTTCGCATCAGACGGCTTTACCGCAAAGGCGGGATAAAGGCCTTATATCCTATAAAACCGCCCGGCAGACCGGGACGTGCCACTCCGGAGTTTTTGCAGAAGATGAGAGAGGCGGTCAGGACCAACCCGCTTACGCTGGGATACGGTTTTTCGACGTGGTCGGCAGGCCGTCTCGCGGAGCATCTGGCCAAGGTAACAGGGATTCGTTTCAGCAGCGACCAGTTAATCCGGTTATTGCATCGTCATGGTTTTTCAGTTCATCGTCCAAAGCATACGCTCAGGGGCAAAAGGGACGAGGCGGCCTACAAAAAGGCCCAAAAACAGCTTATATTCTTGAAAAAAAAGCCATGAATGCGGAGTCCAACGAGGCGCTTGTTTTCCAGGATGAGACAGAAATTCATCGCCATCCGACGCTGACAAGAATGTGGTGGAACAAGGGAATCCAGCCGCAGGTTCCGTCGCCGGGAGTCAATCAAAAGAAGGTGGTCTATGGCGGCATTGATTATTCGACCGGCAAAATTACCTACACGGTCGCCGCCACAAAAAGCGGATATAATTTTCTGGCCTTTTGATTTCGTTGGTCAAGGCATACGCGGGACGCAAAATCCGGCTGGTCTGCGACAACGGGAGGTTTCACCATACGCGGGCGGTTAAGAAATGGCTGTACGACAACAGGTCGTTAATCGAAATATTCTGGCTGCCGCCTTATTGTCCGAGTTTGAATCTTATTGAGCGGCTGTGGGGACATCTGAAAAGAACTGTGCTTGCAAATGTGCTGTTTGAAACGATGACTGATTTGGTCGCCGCCTTCTGCCGAGGCGTGAGTCGAGTCAACGGACGCCGAAATAAAACGGGCTTTATCTTTGACCACGATGATGTTAACAGAAAGGCGGCCTGAAATGTTTTTGCGTTCCTACTTAGGATGAATGCGTCAGCAAGCATTGTTGCGGCATCGTTGTTGTCAGCCATGAAGAATTGTTACAAGATAAAACAGGTAAACAGTTGAGGCGGTATATTTTATTGAAAACACTAAGGATATTTTGGCTTCGTTTTAGTAGCGGTATCGATTGTTAACGGAACCACATTTTTGGAAGATTTTATAGTTGTTCCCTTTCTTGGTTATATAACACAAGCAAGAGGCCGGTGGAGACTTGAATAAGCAAGAATAAGAGTTTTTTCTACAGAGTAATAACATTAAATTAGAATCCGTGGTTAATGAACCAGAATTCAGAAAATTCTGCTAAGTCGAAACAGTTGACCTGACCGCTTTTGTCAAAGTCAGAGCCAAAACACCATGAAGGAGAGTTGCAATCTTTACTCCACAGGTCAGCAAAAGTAGCAAAATCATCGAAGTCAATGGATCCGCTCATATTCAAATCGGCTTGTGTTCCCAGTTCCATCCAAAGCCAATGGGTTATCAAGTCGGTCATATCAACGATATCAACAGCACCGTTTTCGTCTATGTCTGCGCCATGACACCAGAAGTTTGTATCCTCACAATCATTTGTCAGCCAATTTGAAGCGAAAATGGAAAAGTCAACGAAGTTAACAATGAAGTCACCGTTTATATCTGCCCTAGGCGGAGGTGCAGGGTCTTCTTCGACTTCAAAAGTTTGCACTGGATAGCCGCTGTTGCAGGTAAAAGTAATTTGGCCTAAAGGATTAGACAGAAAGGTATTTAATCTTGTTCCATTTATCTTAACGATATAGTAGGTGTTGATCTCCAAATCGCTTATTGTGTGTGTTGCAGTAATTCCCGATGTGTTCACATCCTCAGTCCATTTTTTGTAATAAGTGTCCGAAGTAAGCCAAGTATTAATTGCGACGTTTATCGAGCCGTCGGGTATAGTAAGGGAAAAACTTGAGGGGTTAACGGTAGGATGTAAATAATAAGAGCCGCTTGGATATACAACAATATCAGGAAACTCTGTACTTACAGAGTTCCAATCAAAACCCTTTTCTTCCCACATATGAAACGTTCTCAGAAATACTGTTTGGCCTGCTGTATAATTTTGAACTGTATTGCTGTCCCATCCATAAAGTTTTTTTACGCTATAATAATCTTTTATTAGGGCATGAGTAATATATTGCGGATCTAAAACCAGCATATGAGTATAATTAAAATTGCCACTAATATCGGTCTGGATTATTTTTTTTGCCTCATAGAAGTGTTCGTCAAAGAGATTTCTGTAGGTTAGTTCGATGACGGAGTCATCAGACAAAGTAATGGTAGCCTTTTGAAAAAATTTATTATCGGCCTGCATGGAAGCATGAAAGAGATTGGAGCTGAAATTCCGGACTATCAAAGCTTTCATGGTTTCATAGATTTTTTTCGTATGGTTATCATAGATTGTCTGATAGGTTGTATTAAAATATGGACATTCAGCCGTTCGTATTACATTTATAAAATCAGAATTGGCAGTATAGGCAAGATTGATATTGCTTTCTTTGCCATGTCCTCCACCAAAAAAATTGCCATCTTCTATAACTGAAACCGCATACATATTAGCCCCGAGATATGCCCCGCTTAAAAGCTCAGTGTTTCTTATTATCTGAATATCATCAAAATAAACAGTACCGCCCTGATTATATAAGAACAGGTCTATTTTAAGATAATACATTTTACAGGAAAGAGGAATTATAGCGTAATACTTTTTCCAGGAATTATAGGCTGGGAAATGCTGTTGATAAGAGTAAGATAGGAATTGTTTATTATAATCATACGCCGATATTCTTAACATAGGCATGTAGCCATTTTCGTTAATTTTTGCTGACCATAAAATAACATACTTGTATATACATGTCACAGGAATAAGATCGGAAGACAACATCCCATATCCAGTTGTAGGTCTGTTAATAGCCACGACATTATTGCCGTTTTCTTCCTGCAAGGTGATAGTCACGTCTCCGGTTGTAATCGGAGTCCAATTTGCCAGACCCTCGATTTCGAAATCGCCATTCGGACAAAGGTTGTTGTTGGGGTCGTATATGAGATTCAGCATTTTCAACGAATTTGGTTCGTCTGCTCCCCACAAACTATTATAGCTTATAGTATCGGTCATATTGACTTCTATTCCGGTTGCGTATTCTCGATAAGAAAAAGCAAAAACAGACGAAACTCGAGCCATTAAAAACGCAACTAATATGATAAGCTTGGCTTTATATGCCATGCGTCCGAACATTTGATGAGTAAAGTTGTTTATAAAAGTAAATATAAAATTTTTCCTCCGATAAGATTGCAGGCAAGTCGCTCTGGTTTTTATAGGTGCTATTCGAACAACGCTTAAAGTATCAGATTTCATACTGTAAAGTCTTCAGTAAGAGTAGCATTGTTGTTTTGATCCCATGGTCCTTATAGAAACACCCTGGCCTCAATCATTGGAAAAAAGTACTTCCGAAGTAATTGGTCAAAACCAGCCCTTCCACATCTATTGTATGTTTCAACTCTACCTTCGGATTTGTTTAATACGATTGATTATCCGAAGAAACACACGATATTGAAATCTAATTTTTAATTATACCACATAAACAGAGATTTTGCAAGAAAAATGCACAAAAAAACAATGTGAAAAGCAAAAGCGAAACTGTAATGCTTCAGACGGAAATGGACAAATCCTTTAGAATTGTTAAACCTATTGTGGAAAAATATGAAAGGATTTGCCATGGCAAAGGAAAGAAGACGGTTTGAAGCGGCACAAAAGGTCCAAATCATTCGCGAGCACCTGTTGGACAACGTGCCAATCTCGCAGGTCTGCGAAAAATACGGCATAACCCCAACCCAGTTCTATCAGTGGCAAAAAACCCTTTTTGAAAACGCCGCTGCGGCCTTTGAGCCGCCTAAAAGGAGCCATACCTGGGAGCTGGAAAACCAGGTCAAAAAGCTCAATAAGAAGTTGACTCAAAAAGACGAGGTTATCGCCGAAATCATGGCCTCGCACGTCGAATTAAAAAAAAGTCTTGGCGAGGGCTGAACGATGCCTGGGCGCAGCCCGATGTGCGTGATGAGGCGGTTGATTTTGTGCGATACTGGTCGAACAAAACGCAGATTGCGACGGGAATAATGGTCAGTTGGATAGGAATATCTCGAAGCAAGTTCTACGACTGGCAGTTGCGTTATGGCTGCATCAACGAGCACAACGCATGGATACCCTGCGATTACTGGCTGACCGGCTTTGAAAAGCAGGCAATAATCGACTATTGCAGGGCCAATCCCCTCGAAGGATACAGGCGGCTTAGCTATATGATGATGGACGAAAATATTGTCGCCTGCACCGACGCCGGGCTTTTAAGCCGGTGGAACCGCAAACCCTCCAAAAAAGGCAAGGGCTTTGTGCAGCCCTTAAAAGCCCACGAACACTGGCATATAGACGTTTCCTACATAAACATCTGCGGCTCGTTTTACTATATGTGCAGCATCTTAGACGGCTTCAGCAGATACATCGTCGCCTGGGATATAAAGGAATCGATGACCGAGGCAGATATCGGAATTCTCCTGCAGCGGGCGCGTGAGAAATTCCACGACGCAAGGCCGCGAATCATATCAGACAACGGCCCGCAGTTTATCTCGAAGGACTTCAGGGAGTTTATCCGCGTCGCCGGCTTTTCACACGTGAGGACCTCGCCTTACTATCCTCAGTCAAACGGCAAACTCGAACGCTATAACAGAACCGTCAAGGGAAATTGTATTCGAGTGCGGACGCCTCTTTCATTGGCCGATTGCATCCGGCTGGTCGATGAGTTCGTCGAACATTACAACAACAGGCGTCTGCACAGCGCGATTGATTATATTACCCCGAAGGATAAACTCGAAGGCAGGGACGAAGCGATTCTGGCCGACAGGGACGCCAAACTTGCCGCTGCAAGAGAGGCACGAAAACTTATGCGAAAGGCGTCATGATGACAAAATACTTGACTGCTATGAATGAACAAATGACAAT
>CAYLXJ010000097.1:0-7706 GCA_964387385.1 uncultured Pirellulales bacterium | reverse complement strand
CGGCTACAAAAAAGCCAAACAGCAAGTACGGCGCCATTTCAAGGGCCGTATCCCAAAAACCAGCCGCAATTGAATTCAAAAATTCAGTCATAAAATCCCTTTTTCAGGCAGGGGTAATTTTTTCGACACGTGATACGTTACCCTGAAGGTCAATTGTAATATCTTCAAACATCATTTTCTGTCCTGCCAGCTTCAATGCTTCATTGGCGACGTGCGTAATGCCGTGACAGCAAGGAACTTCCATATGTATTACGGACAGAGACCTGATTTTGTTGGCGCGCAGGATATCGGCAAGTTTTTCGATATAGAAGCGAGCATCGTCGAGTTTTGGACAGCCGACGATAATACTATGGCCCCTGAGAAATCTATTATGGAAATCACCAACCGCAAAAGGGACACAGTCGGCCACGACAAGCAAACTCACATCATTAAAATACTGTGCGTTCGGCGAGACGAGTTTCAACTGAATAGGCCAGTGGGTAAGCTGAGAAGGAATGTCATCGACATCAACCGGCGAAGATTCGGTATTGTTTCGTAATTTCCTTGACATCACACCCGGACATACAAAATCGGTCATTTCTTTTCGGTTATTTGTTTCGGCAAGGTGCTTTTTTGTCGCCCCTTCGTCGAAGGATTGAGCATCTCTCTGCTCGATGGTAATAGCGTCCTGTGGGCAATGTCCTATGCAGGCGCCGAGTCCGTCACAATAGGTTTCGCTGACAAGTTTCGCTTTGCCGTTGATGAGACGGATTGCGCCTTCTGCGCAGGCATTAACACACAAACCGCAGCCGTTACATTTGTTTTCATCGATTTTTACGATATTTCTCAAAGCCATCTTTAATTAGCCTTAACTTAACATTTCAGCCAAATCCCTATCAACGTCGCCGATGGGGCTAATATTGAACTTTTCGACCAGCACGTTAAGTGCGTTTTTACTGACAAACACGGGCAGCGAGGGGCCGAGTTTCATATTGCGAATGCCGAGATAAAGCAGGGTAAGCAGGATTGCGACGGCCTTTTGCTCATACCAGGACAGGACAAATGAGAGAGGCAGGTCATTTACGCCGCAATTAAAGGCCTTTGCGAGGGCAACGGCTATCTGAATCGCCGAGTACGCGTCGTTGCACTGGCCGCAGTCGAGCAGACGAGGAATTCCTTCAATTGAGCCGAATTCGAGCTTGTTGAAGCGATATTTGCCGCAGGCAAGCGTCAAAATCACGCAATCATCGGGGACTTTTTGAGCAAAGTCGGTGTAATAGTTTCTGCCGGGCTTGGCGCCGTCGCAGCCGCCGATGAGGAAGAAACGCTTGATTTTGCCTTTTTTTACAAGCTCTACGACCTTGTTCGCGACACTCATAACGGTATTTCGCGCAAAGCCGATAGTTATAAATTTTTCGGGTGCATCCTCCGTAAAACCTTGTGCAGCCAAAGCGGCCTCGATGACGGGCGAGAAATCGCCGTTGGATATATGGACGACGTCGGGCCAGCCGACAACGCCTGAGGTGAAAATACGTGCCTTATAGCTGTCTTTAGGTTTTTGCAGGCAGTTAGTGGTCATAAGAATTGCGCCGGGAAAGTCGTCGAATTCATTACGCTGGTCCTGCCAGGCGCCGCCGTAATTGCCGACGAGATGCTTGTATTTTTTCAGGGCGGGATAAGCGTTGCAGGTGAGCATTTCGCCGTGTGTATAAACGTTGATGCCTTTACCCTGCGTCTGCTTAAGCAATTCCTCAAGGTCTTTCAAGTCGTGGCCTGATACGACGATACATTTTCCTTTTACGGGTGTAACCCGTACCTGCGTCGGCTCAGGATGGCCATAAGCGCCGGTATTGGCGGCGTCTAACAATTCCATAGCCCGCAGGTTGTTCTCGCCGGCTGCCAGAGCCAACTGAAACAACTCACCAACGTCGGTGGGTTTTTGTGTAAGGCGGTCCAAGGTTTTGTGGATAAATGCGTAAATGGCGTCGTCGTGTTTGCCTAATATTTGGGCGTGGTCGGCGTAGGCGGCGGTACCTTTAAGGCCATAAACAATCAACTCCTGAAGACCCGCAACGTCGGGACCAAGCTTGCTGATTTTCTCCTGAATGCCGACAAGCTGACCTTTTTCGACAAGACCGCCAAGGTCGTCGAGGCCAGTCCACCACTGGACTTCGCAGGTGAACTGCTCCGGTGATTTACCCGCTTTTTTACAGGCCGATTCGTAAAGCGATTTTGCCTTTTCCTTCATCGCAGCGGCCTCTTTCAAATACACTTGAAAACGAACAGGAGCAAAATTTACATTTGTCAGGGTGCTGAATAATGCCTTGACGGTAAAAACATTTACTGCCTTATCGACGGCACCCAATTGCCTTGCCCGATGGGCATAGCGTGAAATATCCTTCATCGCATAAACCAGCAGGTCCTGAAGAACGGCGGTTTGCGGGTCTTTGCCGCAGTTGCCAAAAGCATCACAACCGGTTCCTTTTAATGTCTGTTCACACTGGTAACAAAACATATTCATAAAATGTCTCCTTAATTTTTCATAAGTGCATCAAACGTTTTTAAGATAAATTTCCTTCGCGAGATATCTGCCTGTGTCGGTTTTAAAAACTTTTTCAACGAAACCTTTTAACTTATCTTTGCTCATTTTTCCACACTCGTCAGGTATATTGACCAACCAGTCGGCGTCCCATAGGACGCGAAATTCGATTGTATCTATATCTTTAGCCGTGTGGTGATTGGCTATGATTTTACAGACGTGCTCTATTTTTTCAGCAGGTAACGCCAGATCTCTAAGAATCGGCCGGGCAATAGGCGGGCCTTCGATTTCCTGGTATTTTCCAGCGGAAGAAGCGTATCTTCGTTCGGCCTGCTGAATGCCTATATCGTGCAGAATCGCGGCGGCGGTAATGACCGTCTCGTCGCCTCCTTCGGCAGCTTGTATCCGCTCGGCATATTTCAAAACGGCCAACGCGTGGCTGATTCTTTTTTCGTCTTTGCCAAAGACGTCTTTCATTTTTTGAATCAGTATTTCTTTCATTATGCACGAACCATAATAAGGAGCATTTTGAATTTTTCTTTAGCGGCAACAGCGTGCGGGATATTGGCGGGCATTATGATAATCTGGCCTGCACAAACGGTACAGGGTTTGCCTCCAATTGTAATTTCTCCTGCGCCATCGATAACCTGAACTACGGCATCGTAAGGGGCGGTATGCTCGCTTAGGTTCTGGCCTTTGTCAAAAGCGAAAAGCGTAATTGTTCCGACGGGCTTATCGATAATCGTCTTACTTACAATTGAGTCGCCGGCGTAATCAATCAGGGCGCCAAGCTGGGCCGGCTTTGCAAGACAGCTTTCAAGAACGTGTTTTTTTTCGTTCATTTTGCGCTCCTTTTATGAATTTGAGATAATTGTTTTAAGGTAAGGTCGCTTAAAAAGGTGTTAATATTTTTCTGGAGCAGTGCAAGTTGGGGATTTATGGGGCATCGTCGCGATAAGGCACAAAAGCCCTTTTCGAACAGGCAGCGGCATAGCCGGACCGGCCCCTGGACGGCCTCGACTACCTGGCGGACTGTTATTTTTGAAGGGTTTTTAGAAAGCGTAAAGCCGCCTTCAGGACCCATTGTGCTTTTGACGATATGGGCTTTATTAAGCCGCTGCAAAAGCTTGCAGGCGAGATGATAGGGTATATTCTGGCGGTCGGCGAGGTTTTTTGTTGAGACAGGTGAAGCAGCTTGCCTGTCGGCCAGTTCGACAGTCATCCGCAACGCATAATCGGTATTTCTCCTAATGACATCCATACTTCTATAGGACTAATATAGTCCTATTTAAATACCGTGTCAACAAAAATAAGTTCATTTATTAAAATTATTTTTTATTTCGGGGTAATCGGGAGATCTTGAAATGCCATATTTAGCGAGGACGCGGGCCGTAAGGATTCTCGATTGCTGCGCCAAATCCGCGGCCTTTCCCGCCAGACGCATCGATTCCGTCGGCGAGTGAAACCCCATACCGTTGTTGGATGAAACATAATCCCAGTAGAACTGAGCGTCCCGAAGCAATTGACGCGGCTCGGCAAGGTCGCCGTCGGCTGCGCCGGCCTGTAAAGCGGCGGCAATATCAAAATGTGTCCTGACGAGAGCGTCTTCGGCGGCAATTAACGCGTCGTGAAGTTTTGTCTGTGTTGCCTCGATGCGGGTGCGAATTTCTTCCTCGCTCCAGCGATGGCAGATAGCGCAGCTTGCGGAAATATTCAAAAGGGGGCTTTGGACGTGATGGTCGGTGAATTTTGAGCCGCCTTCGGTACGATAGGGCATATGGCAGTCGGCGCAGGAGACATTACGGTAAGCGTGAATGCCGGTAAGGTAAAGCTCATAATCGGGGTGCTGGACTTTTAGCATTTGCGTTTTTGATATGGGATTAACAAAATCGGTGAAATTGACGTCATTATAATACGCGAGCATGGCGTCGGCATCAGTCCCGTTTTCCCAGGGGAAAACGAGGTAATTTTTTTCGCCCGCCGATTCATTCGTGCGAAAATAATACTCAATGTGACACTGGGCGCAGACAAGCGAGCGCATCTGCTGGTGAGCAACTGAATTAATGTCGGTTCCCATTGCGTAAAGCGCCTCTTTCAGCGCTGGGCGTGTTATTTGCAATTTCATCGTCTGCGGGTCGTGGCAATCAACGCAACCGACTGGATGGGTCATTTCATTTTTCAAGTCGTGGAAGTTGGCCGAATAAAACTCCGAAACTCCCATTTTGGCCATCATCCGAGGGACATCCGAACTTTTGCAGGTCCAGCAGGTGGCGGCATAAACCGTATCGGGGACTCGTTTAGTATTTGTAACGTCCTCGTCGGAATAAACGTGGCCTCGTGCCTGTTTATAGTCCTTGCTGAATGCACTTCCCGCCCATAAAATCACCTTGCGAGGATCTTCATCGAGATAATCACGGGGGAACGCCCCGCCGAATTTTGTTTTGGTATCAGTTATCCTGCTTTTAAGGTAGCTATCGTATTGGCGGGGATAATTAACGCCCCACTGTGCGCTATTCGGCTCGTAATCGGCGACGGGCTTTAGAACCTGAATCGGTCTCATTGATTCCCACCGGCGTTCCATAATTGAGACAGCAAGCAGGCCGAGCAATAAAAACAGACAGGCCGCGAGTATCGCGATAATTACACCCGCCCAAAGCGGGAGTTTATATTTTTCCGAAAATTGAGGCATCGTTACTCGACTCCTTTCTTTGATGTGATAATACCTGCCTTCGGCAGAACAGGCCCCAATTCAGCCGGGGACGCTGAAATGCTATGAACGAAACCGTGAAAGTTGTTGTGGCAATCCCAGCATTTGCGTTCACCTGAACCGGCGAGACGAATCATCGCAAGCACGGTTGTATGGCAGCGCACACAATTGCCCTGCACAACAGGTGCAGCGAGACGCGACAATTCGAGCACCTGCGGCTCTTTGCGAAAAGTAAAAATATAGGAATGTTTGAGACCATCGGTTGCCTTGAAGGCATATTTACCAGCCGGATTCGAGTGAGGCACATGACAATCGACGCATACGGCGACGAGGCCATGACTGCCGCGCTGCCAGGAAACGTAAGCGTCTGTCATTACATGGCAATTTATGCAGGCCTGCGGTAAATCCGAAAGATATGAGGCAGCGTTCGAAACACGGGCAATAAAAAGCGAGAGACCTGCCGACAGGCCAAATAAAACGTAAATCACGACCTGCAGAATTTTCGGCAAGCCGCGAAGCGAGACAATCGCCTGTATCATTTCCAGATTCATAACAGTTTAATCCGACGCTTCAATATCTCCGGACGACAAAATGCGAATTTTTTTACTAAGCCCTTTTGATGAAGCAAAACGATATTCAGCCGAGGTCTTGAGAACGGCCTGTTTTTCTTCTGCGATAATCTCGATATTTTCCTGAGGCGACTTTTGCCGAATGACGTTGGCAAGTAAAAACGCCTTTTCGAGGCCGTCGCCTGTGTGGAAATTGGCGACCTCGTCGGGCTGGGCAAGACGATTAGCATCGTATATCGAGTCATTTTCCAGCGTATTGAGCCAGGCGTAAACTTCGGCAATGGTTTTGCCGTCTGTCATATTCAATGAAACGGGGCTTCGTTCGACAGCGGCCTTGATAAAGGGGACCCAGTCGCAGGTTACCATATCGCGGTAGGCGTAAAAGGCAAGGTCGGCGACGTCGCTTCGTTTGCGAATGTTTCGCAGATAGTCGATGACCTCATCTCTTGTCCAGTCGGAGCCGATTTCAATGTGCGGGATGCTCAAATAATCCTTGTCGGACGAGGGCAGTTTCGGCTCGACGTGCACAAAATCGGCAAGCTCATCGACAAAACTATCTGCGTCCTTAATGACCGGTTCGAGAAATTTGCCTAATTCCGCCTTGCCGACCGGATTTCTAACATCTATTTTATTTTTAGTGATAAAGTCGCAAAGCTGGTCACAGCGTATTCTGCCGGGAATCTCATACGAGATAAAATCCTCGTCCGAAACCTCTTCGATAAGCTTATCGTGGGTGCCGTTGGCGATTCTGAAGTTGCTGCCGTGCTCGTAATGAAACAGGGTTTCGGCCTTCAAATACTGGGGGTGGCCTCGGCAGTCCCGGCAAAGCTGAAAATATTTCTGATATGAAGGATTGCACCTGAGAAAATTGGCGAAAATGACTTCCGACAATTCGGTAGTCAGATATGAGCGAAGCTGCTTAGCAAAATGTCCGTATGTTTCGGGGGCAATTGTTGCGTGTTTATACAGGCAGTGAATGTAACCGGTCTGATGGGCTACAATCGTTACATTTTCGTTACGCAGGGCGCGCTGCGCCTTATACGATATTGCTGTGCCGTTGAACCACATTGTTTTTGTAACCAGTCGTCTGTTATTTGTGAGGATGCCGTCGCGGACATCGATAAAATTCTGTGAATGAAGCGGCGTCTGGACTATGAATATGTCCTGAAGCGGTATCCCGCAGACAATAAAAGCGGCGGCGGCGTAAAGTGTCGATAGCGAGACGCATTCGCCCGCTTTTTTTGTGTAGCCGGGCCTGCGGACAAACGCCTCCATCACCTCGACGGTCTCGGTCTTCCAGTAGGGAATAACGTCGCTATCGTATTTATCCAGGCCGAAGTGCTTGCGGATATCGACGTCGAAATAATACTTGTCGCCTTCGTAACCGAAAAGTGCGTTGCTTTTCGCGATTTCTTCCGGCGATAAAAACGAGGCGAAACGCTTCGACTCTTTGGCCTTATTTGTAAGCCCCCAGGTTTCGAGGTCGAGGTTGAAATCGTATTCATCCATAATGAACTGGCGTAGGCGCAATAGTTTCTTGTAGCTATCCTTGCCTTCGAGTTTTTTGAAGCAGTCGAGTTCCCGCCATTTCCAGATAATCGGGCTCATAATGTTAGACAGCACCAGGGCATAGACCAGCTCAGGAAACACAAAGACCTCCATATCTGAAAGAGTTACGGCTGAACTGTATTTTTCGAGGTCTTCTTTTTTCATTTTTTCCTGTCCTTCTTTTTACACCACGATAATAGTTCACAAGTATCACAACCAGCTCTGTGCTGACCTGTGCAGCCCTCTACAATGCCGATTCGCGAAAGTGCGAAGTCGTATTTTACGGGGTCGGCCGGCTCAATATCAGCGAAATGCTTTGTTATTTTGAGAGCGGTTTTCAATGTGACATTTTTGTGGTTGTGAA
>CAYLXJ010000096.1:5874-7734 GCA_964387385.1 uncultured Pirellulales bacterium | reverse complement strand
CAAAGTCCGTCTGGTTAATACCTAACTTGCTTCTAATGCCTATTGCATTCCTTCTTATCGCTTCGGTGAGAGAAAATCTCTCAAGATTAACGCCTCGACTGCTGCCTGCTCCAAGCACTCTAATGCGATTGAGAGGCACAATACCCTCCTTAGCTACCTCCTCTCTCAAGGATGGACTTATTGCAATAACACAATCAGCGCACCAACCGGCCACACGATCGCAACTCTTGATTATAAACCGTCTAATGCCTCCGAAAGAAGGATATAGTAATCCTCTGATCGTCCACAAAAGAGCGCTGCGACCTGCAAACCGGCCGGCAACCGCAGACAACAGAGATGCTTTCATAGTGCTGTAATGAATTACGTCGAAACGCTCCTTCTTGAAGAAACGATAAAGTTCCCACAGGCATCTTATATCCTGCAGAATTGCGAATCCTCTCGCAATTGGCATCACGACAACACGCACTCCCTGTCTGCGAACATTATCAAGATATGGCCCCTCGGCTGATATGCCGACAACTTCATAACCCTTTTTTATTAGTAAGGGATAAAAATCCGGAAACAAAAGATCCAGGGATGAATCTATTGTTGTGATTATGCAAATTTTGTGCTTAAAAGCGGCTATAATCAACTTCTCCTTCGGTATCTTTTCGCTCACTTATTATTTTGGCGGGGACTCCGCCGACTATTACATTGTCAGGTACATCTTTCACAACTGCAGCATTACCAGCAACAAGTACTCCTGAACCAATTTTTACCCCAGCGGCTACGACTGCGTGAGCAGCAAGCCAAGTCCCTCGTCCTATTGTAACAGGAGCCATTTTTGTACCCCCAAATCGGACAGAATTATTTTTAAACTGATGAGTACCCGTAGAGATAACAACATATGGACCGAACACGACTTCGTCTTCAATAGTTATCCCCCCCATTGCATTCAACCAGACCCCTGTAGCTAAGTAAACATTGTCACCTATGGACAGTCGATGAGTGCTTTTTAACTGAACATCTTTTGCTATCTGAAAGTTCTTGCCACATTTATATATAAACGGCTTAAAAAGCATCCCGCGTAAGCGAATTGTAAATCGGTTATCATGCAACCAATTAGTCATAATACCCATAAGCCAAAGGGGTATATCATAACGAATATATATGTATAAAATTTTCAGCATTCTCTTGGTATGCTTTATAAAGAGTGTTTTTCCTCTGTATTTCTTTAGACAGCAAGTCTATTTAGTCCTTTGCTTTAACCAGACAAGGGTTCGATCCTTGAGCTGAACACAAAATTCGATGCGCTTTTGCTGTAAAATGTCCGAGCGGTAATTAGTCGACACCTTAACGTTTCTTCTTATAGTTCTTTTTATTCCCTCAACATCTGAAACTGCAGCAGTTATTTTATCAGCCAGGGCCGCCGCATCTCCTGGCCGAACCAGATATTTGCTCTCTACCAATTCCGGCAGACCACCTACATTGCTTGTAATACACGGTAACCCTCTGGCCATTGCCTCAATTACAGTACGTGGCAATCCTTCCTGCTGCGATGGTAGTACATACAAGTCAGCAGCATCAAGATGTTCCATCACCGCTTGTCCTGGCGGTAAGTGCCCCGTAAACTTTACATTATTCGAAATACCTATCCTCTTAGCTCTCTGCTCGAGCCAAGGCCTGAAACGCCCATCACCGACCATAGTTAATGTCAGATTAATTCCTTTTTTAACACACCTTCCGACCGCATCTATTAAAACATCCGGTCTTTTATACAATTGTGACATGGTACCCACATAGCAAATATGCCATGGCTTTTTAGAACCGCCCTTAATCGCAACTCGCTGAATACGTTCGTTTATGGCTGTTTCATCTATT
>CAYLXJ010000096.1:0-5864 GCA_964387385.1 uncultured Pirellulales bacterium | reverse complement strand
TTACTAGTTCAGCAGGCAACTCTATATCTGAATAATGTGTATGCCACTGCCCGGGAGGGTATCGCCTCTGAAGACCGCGTTCGGTAACATAGGAAGCAACGCTGGCCATACTGCACTGTCTGGCCAATTCCCTTCTTGCCTTAAATCTTATCAATGGACGTAAAACAGATTTTACACTGCCGGGGGCGAAAACATCCCACGGGTCACCCACAACCTCCACACCATATGGACGCCCTGACTTCGACAATTCATCCCACAATAATCCTCCTATGCTGCCAGGCACTCGTAATAAACAGGCATCTTCATCCTGATTGCGCAGGATCTGCTTTGCCAGGTTTTTTAGCTTTGCATAATGTCTGCAATACTGCCAGAGACCATAATGATCAGGCAATGGATAAAAACTCACGCCGGGGCCAGTCGATTCTAGCGGCGCGGATGCGGGAGGCCTTGGGACATGCTGAACTCTGGCGAATACAACCACTTGGTCAAAAACGTCCAGATATCTTCGCCAAATTGAGTATTCAAAAACAGATGTCGGATAAACTTTGCCATCAGCAGTCATACTAAAATGGTGCTGCAAAGCTATTATTACACGCATTACTGAAATACTCCTGCCATCATCGACATTTAAAAATTAGTATTCAAACGTAACCGTAAACTTTTGCATTTTACCCACAGTCACACTGATTGAGCCTCTCTCAAATCTTCGGATGACTGTATCTCCCTCCCACTGCCTCGGTCCAAGAGGCCTGCCAAGTTGTTCAGGCCACATTGGCCAGCCTCCTACAGGCCAAATTTCATATCGAGGCTGGCTCACGTATATGCCGCCCCAATATGGCTGGTTTTCCGGCATAACAAGCATCGCTGTTGCCGCCACTTTACGTCCGTCTTCATCCCACCGGCTTCCTTTATCATCAGTCATTCTATCAGAATATAAAAAGATGCTCTTGCCCATCATCAACACCTTCTCATAGCCACTCAGTTCCTCTTCGTACCTATCTCTTTTTTGCAGAGAGTTTGGATTTGCACCCATTTCGTAAGCTATCCCGTCTAAATAAGTAGCAAACTCATGCCAGTAAACCGGAGAAGACGGCGTATTAGCGACCAGTTTCAATCCATTCTGCTTGGTAAGTTCCCTCGCCCGCTTAAGAAGCGAAAGGCACTTTTCCGTCCATACAGACCTGTCCATTCCCCCGGGAGCCCATGTTTTATAGTACCAGCAATCCAAATACAAAGCGTTTGGACCGAGCGATTTTGCGTTTCTTACCGCCCGTAGTAAAATAGCGTCCTGGACCTCTCTGAGCCCTACGTCTAAAAAATATATGCTCTTGTCGTCATACCAAGTTGCAGGTTGCCCCTTGGTGTCTCGTATTATCCAAGCGGGGTCAACAGCTTCCGGAGGTATAGCTTCTTCGGGAAATGAACCATATTGCCCTTTGGGTCGAGGGGGTTTTGACGTCGTGGAGGAATAATAGTAGCTGGTAAACTTCACTCCATTTTTGCGCTGATGGTCTATTAATTTGAGATACTCTTGTCTGCTCGTTGCCGGTGTTGTCGGGATAAACCAGCTAAACAGAAACTGGTCATGAAATCCTCCCTGCCACCATCTTTCCTTCTGTGCAGAATATACGCCATTGAAGACGATGCCAGGCGACTTATTAGGCTCGGCGTAATTCCCTGCAATCGCCGCAAAAACTAAACTGCAAGTCAGATTAAATATTAACAAGGCAGTTACATACTGTTTTATTCTGTTCATTCCTGCCCTCAACTTCCGCTGGTCTGCTGATAGTATCCATCGTCATAAATCTTCATCCTGGAATACCACACCGCCAGAACCGAAGGGGCCATAAACCGTACAAAGTTCTGCACGAAAACATCTGAATTACCCATAACAAACGTAACAGCAAAGAAAATAATCGGCGGTAACAGAAACGCCAATAGTGGGTCAGAACGCCACCGGTCAGTAATAGTTTTCACCATCCTGATAACAACCCCCCATACAAAAAACATGAGCATGACACCCATAAAACCTAAATTGGCATAAGCCTCTCCAGGCAAACCTGCAATTCTTGTGGTCTTCTGATATAACGAAGCAAACGTACCTTTGCCGGTCTCCATATCAGTAATAACCTCATTTATTCCATAAGGTCTTGACGGCCAAATCCTTCGCGGCACCAGCGTCACAAACGCCATTAAATAGGTCCGGCCCCACTGTAGCGGATAACGCCCGGCATCTATTTCCTGCTTCATGAACATCCACACAGGCATACGACCCATGTCCCCTGTTATTGTCCCTATAAAACTGCGGCTCGCTGTCTCTTCCATACTTGCTCGTTCAGCAGGATTGAATATAGCTCGAAAACCAGCCATACCGTATGACTTGTATAGTGTATAAAAGTGCAGTACCGGTAAAAGACATATAAAAATGAGAAGTATCGTCACGGCGCGAATGCGCTTTACTGCAAAATGATAAATACCCCCCGCCCACATCATATGTATCAATACCAGCGCCCGGCTGCCGCGGTACCCAAGGGATACAAGGACCACTAACATCGCAATGAAAAACGAGCCAAATAATCCGACTCTTTCCTTAGCTCCCAAATCCAAGCCTGTCTGCTCGCGCTTAAGGATGACCTTATATGTTGCCCACAAAAGTGCAGCTGCGCATACCATATCAGTCAGCATCATCAGAACTCCCAGGCCAGCACTTGCTGACTGCCTCGTTTCCCAAGTGATTGCTCCCCTGAATCTAATATAATAATACAACCAGGCTGTAACTGATATGATAAACATAAAGGTTAAAGCAGTTCGCAGGCGAGGAAGAGAAATTTCAGCCGGCCTGCCGAAAATTTTTATACTTAATTTTTCACCAATTTTTAACATGTAACCTAAAAAAAACGGAATCAGCCCTATCAGACACATAGCAATTGTCCGCCCAAGCAATGCTCTGTCGTCTCCTTCTATTGCCATCCCATACTCGCGTGTTACAAGATGTATCAATGGCGTTATTACTAACAATTGAAGCAATAACAGACACGACGTCGCCAAAGGATCAAAAGTGTCACGTTTCCCAGTGATCCAGCTAAAAACCACCGCACTAAGCACTGTACAGCAAAGTGTAATGATTAAAAACGACCAGTGATGTGTTTCCGGATATATGGCATATATCACTGCCATCACAGCAAGACCGATTAGTCCGCCAAAAAAATAATAGCGTTTCAGTTCAATGCCCTCTCTTGCCGCTGGCAGGTATACTTCGATATCTTGATAATCAGTATAGTTTTGTTCCAAAATGTCGAGCATAGTTATTATTTGCCGCTTAATAAACTATTATAAACTTCCAGTACTCCCGAAACGTGGTGGTTCCAGTCGAACTCCTTTTCTGCTATTTTACGCGAAGCCAGACCCATTTGCTCAAGTTTGTCTTTGTTAGATAGTAATCGTCCGATAATCTCTCCCGCTTTATCCGGCTCATTCGTCGGTACCATGTATCCGTTGATATCATTGCGAACCGTATCTGCTGCCATCCTTTCTTCCAGATCATCTTTAACAAATAAGATTAATGGTTTACCCTGTGCCATTGCCTGCAATACTGAAATTCCCATATTCGGACCGTTTGTTCCGGATACAAAAAGGTCTATCAAGGCGGTCATTTCCTTAGTATCGGTTCGCCAGCCAGTAAATATCACGTTTTTTCTAACTCCGATGTCCTGGGCCTGCTTTTCCAGATTTTCTCGCTCAGGTCCATCTCCAACGAGCAGCAACTGTGCCGCAGGACAAAATCTTAATACGCCCGGCATCGCAGCTATAACCTTATGACAGCCCTTATCCCGGTACAATCTGCCAATCATGCCCAGAACAGGCCCCGGCCCCATCTTAAGTGCGGCCTTTATAGAAGCGTCGGGCGCCATCGGCTTGAACTCCTCCAAATCCACTCCTACAACAACTTTGTGTATCTGGTTGGCAGGCACTCGGCCCTGATTGGCATATTCCCAGGCCAAATATCCTGACAAGGCAATAAAATGCAACCGCAACGATTTCAAAATCAATGACCCGATTCGGCTGCTGTATAGAAAATGCACCCATCCCGAAAAGTTACCTAAAACCTGCATCGGCGTATGCACTATCGGAACCTTCGAAGCGCGTCCAGCCAGCCACCCCCATATTCCGGAACCTTCTAAATCAGTGTTGATAACGTCAATCTTAGCGTCGCGTATATATTTATACAATTTTTTGCCAGCGGGCAGGTCTGTTACAAACCTTAACAAACCCAGTCCGCGGCCTCGCTTGAAAAAATTTAGCTCAAGTTGACGTACCTGCTCGACGGGCCCGGGTTTATGCAGTACCGGTCCGCTGAACGCCATTGTTACATCTACACCCCGTTTCACCAAGCTGTTCGCAAGGTTTATAGCGTATCTCTCAGCTCCGCCGAGTGACGCTGAATTACAGGGCAATAACACATGCATTTATTGTATCACTCCAGAGCCGTATTAAATGATATTACAGAAACAAGCAAAATCTTGATTTGTAAACCAGAGAAAAATTTTCTTATGGATTGTTTACTTTCGCCACCTTAGTACCTTGGCGGGAACACCGGCAACAACTGCATATGGCTTTATATTCTTGGTTACCACCGATCCTGCCCCAACCTGTGTCCCCTTTCCTACAGTAACCCCAGGAAGAATCGTCGCCCCCAGTCCTATATCGCAATCATCCTCAATAACCACCTCGGCAAATTCTATCCGGCTATGAAGTATTGGCTTGCCGATTCCCTCCTCAGCGTGATAGGACGTAATAATACGAACTCCAGGCCCTATCCCTACATTTTTTCCTATAAGCAGGCCACCTGCGCTATGAAAGAAACATTGTTGTCCTATCCATGTTCCATCGCCGATCACCATTCGGCCGGCATGGTATCCTTTTAGTATAGTATTATGACCAACATAGACATTATTCCCAATTTCTATGTTCTCTGGATGAAATACCAGAACACCAGCTTCCAAAACAACCCCACTGCCTATATGTTTAAATTGAGAATGCTCAAATTGACCCGAACCGTGAGTTTTACGCGGATAATTTTGTGACTCGATAGGATTCTGCATATTTCGGCTATCTTGGAATTCTCAGGACATCTTGTAACTTGCTTACGACTTCCTGCTGTTGTGAATCCGACATATTTTCATACAAAGGCAGCGCCAGCGAACGTGCAAAAACTTCATCTGTCATTGGAAAATCACCCGTTTTATAACCATAACGGTTACGGAAATATGTGGTCATTGGTATGTGCCACGTTCCAATAGTGGTTTCAATTCCTCGTTCCTTTAGGCCAGCAATTATTTCGACTCTACGCCCTGCGACATCAGCTGGCAACAATACTATATATGACTGGTAAACCGGCTGCCCCACGGGAGCAACAGATGGGCTTTTAATGGAAGTATCTTGAAACAGACGGTCATAGCTTGCTGCAAGCCGGCGGCGCGACTCAATTATTCTATCCAGCTTGCCCAGTTGAGTAACACCTAAGGCTGCCTGAAACTCCGTCATTCGGTAGTTGAAGCCAGCCATAATAAAATCTGAACATGGTTTGTCGGGATCCAAACCGTGATTGCGCAGGGATCTGGCGTTGCGGGCTAGTTCTTCGTCCTCAGTCACTATCACGCCGCCCTCACCTGTTGTGATGGCCTTTCTCGGATGAAAGCTGAAACAGCCAAGTTTTCCAAAAGTTCCGGCCTGATAACCCCCGAATGTCGCTCCGAGCGCACAGGCGGCGTCCTCAATAACGGGTAGCCCATAAAAATTAGCAAGTTCCATAATCGAAGACATATCGGCCACCTGGCCAAAAGCGTGGACGGGCAGAATACCCT
>CAYLXJ010000095.1:2432-7804 GCA_964387385.1 uncultured Pirellulales bacterium | reverse complement strand
TAGATTTTTTCTTTGCCCATTTTTTGGCCGATTTTTGCCATACCGATGTTGCTCGATTTGACAAGGACGTTGCGAATTGACAAGTCAGCAAAGCTCTCGCGATATTCGCCTATACAGCCGAATCCTTTGCCGCAGTATGAGCCATTTTCGCAGAATATCGTGTCGGAGGTGCTGATGACCTTTTCATCGAGGGCAACCGCGACAACTATCGGTTTTATGAGCGAGCCCGGCTCGAACTGGTCGGTGATTGCGCGGTTGCGAAGAGAATTGGGGTCGGCGGTGTTGAAATGCTCAGGGTCGAAATCGGGCAGGGAAACAAGCGCCAGAATCGCGCCTGTTTTGGGGTCGGCGACTATCGCCATAGCGGATTCTGCGCGGTAAAGCTTATATTGTTCGAAAAGCTCGGCCCGTGTAAACTGCTGAATTGCGGCATCGAGTGTGAGGATAATACCGACGCCATCGGTAACGTCGGCCACGTGCTGTTTGAGGCGGATTGGTCTGCGAAATGCATCGGCAATAAAAACGTTTTGGCCTGCCCGGCCGGCGAGGTCTTTGTCGTAGCCAAGTTCCAAGCCGTCAAGACCGCGGTTGTCGGTACTCGTAAAGCCAACTACGTGCGGGGCGAGAGAGCCCATCGGGTAAATTCTGAGCCAGTCGGAATCTACGCCGACGCCTGGAATTTTGCGTGCCGCATCGGCCTGGTTTTGGTCGATGCCGGTTTTGATTTTCGCGAAGCCGGGATTGGTGCTGTCGGTAATGGCCTTGCAGATTATATGAGCGCCAATATCGAGGACAGGCGCAAGCTCGTTTGATGTGTCCTTGGGGTCCTGAAGGATTCTCGGTTCGACAAAAACGGTCTGGATTTCGGTGCTGGCCGCAAGTACTCTTCCGCGACAGTCGAGAATCGCTCCTCGCTGGGGCTTAAGTGTCGCGATTGCCTGCTGCTGCTTGACGCTGACGGCGGCGAAGTGGGCGTTTTTATAATACTGAAGGTAAAAACATCTTGCCGCCAGGGCGAGAAACGCGACGACGAGAGTCGCGAACAGTATGATTATAACCCGGTTACTCGATACTCGGTGCTCATTACTCATTGCTGACTAATCCAAAATAGAAATTATTTGACAAATCAATAATCAATCTGCCTGGAGACGCTGGCGGGATTGATAAGGTTTTCGAGACGCAACTGTTTGGCGGCGAGCTGCTGTTTGAGCCGGTTTTGCGCGACGCGTGCGGAGCATATTTTATAAAATATCCTGTCGTTTGCGTTGCGAAGATAAGCTGCGAACAGCATCACCGAGGTGAAGAAGAAGGCAACAAAAACGAGGCGAAAACCAAAACGCATAAGCAGAGCCGCAATTAAAAAAAACGTAATGCCCGTTAACGGGCGGGCAATTTTAATTTCATATCGACCTGAATATCGTCCTCACTGGCCAAGATGCTGCTGTTGAGTTTGACAATTTCCTTGTAGCGATTTCCGTCGCCAAGCTGGTCTGCGGCGATGCGCCACAAGCTGTCGCCTTCCTTAACAATGTAAGTTTTGCCCTGTTTTTCCTGCGTCGTTATTTTTGCGGCAGTCGTCGATTGTGTTGGCTTGACGGTATTTACCGGCGCCGCCGGCTTAACGGGGGTGGCCTGTAAGGTCTTTTTGCCGATTGAATCAACCTTCGTAAAGGTTTTGTCTGAAAGCACATCCGCGGGCTTTTGTGTCGGAGCTGCCGCTATGGCAGGAGTCAGCGGGGGTATAGCAAGTTTCTGACCTACCTGAAGCATATCGGGCGAGGCGAGGGTGAGGCGGTTGGCCTCGAAAATCGCGTTAATGTTGGCAAATTTGTTTCCTTCGACTTCGCCGTAAACTTTTTTGGCGATTGAGCTGAGCGAGTCGCCGTCCTGCACGACATAAAAATTCGCCGCAACGGTTTTTGGTAAGTCAGTTTTTGCGGCCGGCTGAGATTGAACGGGCGCAGTTGGCTGAATCTCAGCGGGCGTTTGGGACGATACGATGGGGGCTGTTTGCGCAGGATTAGCGGTATTTGCGACTGTCTGCGGCGTCGGGGAAAGCTCCATTGTGAAACGTGTTTCGGTCGAGCCGGGAGTGGGCTGCGGTCGGGATTGCGCGATTGAATCGTCGGCGGGCATCGGGGGCTGTTCGAGGGTCATCTGGACTTTGCGTTCGTTGGCGCCGATTCCGGGGGGGCTTGACTGCAGGCCGACCATATTGTTGGTCAGCTTGTTCGAGTCGTCCTTGTTGTGAAGGCCGGGAAGGCCGTTAATCAGGAAAGCTATGACAAATATGAATACCAGACCCAGCAACAATCCAATTTTCGCATCCGACGTCATTTTAAAACTCCCTTTTTCTATTAAACCTTTTGCGCTATCCTTAGTTTTGCGCTTCTGGCACGTCTGTTCCGCAGAACCTGGTCGCGGGAAGGCGTGACCGGTTTTTTCGTCAGTATTCTGTAAACGCCTTTTTTCTTGTTGTCTCTGAAATTTGTTTTAACTATACGGTCTTCCAAACTGTGAAAGCTGATGACCGCGATATAGCCATTTTTTTCCAAAATCGACGGCGCCGAATCCAGCAGCCGTTCGAGATTGCCCAACTCATTGTTGACGGCAATTCTCAGCGCCTGAAAAGTTCGCGTGGCCGGATGAATTTTTGCCCAATGCCCGCGTTTTGCCAGCGCGCCTGAGACAATCGAGGCCAGTTGAGCCGTAGTCATTATCGGTTCTCTGTGCCTTCGTTCAACAATGAACCGAGCAATTCTTCTGGACGCTTTTTCCTCGCCGAATTTATAAATTAAATCCGCAAGCGTCTTCTCATCTGCGCTATTAACTATATCGGCAGCAGTGGCCTTTAATCTTTTATCCAAACGCATATCGAGGGGCATATTGGTCTGGAAGCTCAGGCCTGTTTTTTCGTCGGCCAATTGCGTCGATGAAACGCCGAGGTCAGCGAGGATAAAATCGACTTTTTCAAAGCCCTGCTGATGAACCGCATCCGCGATATCGGCGAAATTGGATTGAAGGAGGACCACCCTGCACTCTAATGTCTTTAAAACAGATTGGGCCCTCCGGATAGCGTCTATATCAACGTCCAGGCCTAAAATTACACCCTCGGGGCCCAATCTTTCGCCGAGTATTAAGCTGTGGCCTCCTTGCCCAATGGTCGCATCGACCATTACCGCGTCCCTGGGTAACTTAATCAACTCGGCCAATGGTTCAGCAAGAACCGGTATATGTCCAGTCGCTGAAGCATCCACGATATTACAAACAGCAAAAACGCACGTTTAACCAAATAGCCGGGCTTTTTACAGCACGGCCAGTTTGTTCGAATGATTTTTAAGGTTCTTTACCGCGGGCGAAAGCTCGATAATCGAGAACTTGGTGCCCAGTTTTTTAACCCTCAGTAATCGCTCTTCAAGCACTGCCACCGACGCCAAGGTCTGCTCATCGACCGTCCTTGTGCCGGCAAGCGTCTCTTTTACTACTTCACAATGGTCCTGATACAAATCCATCATAATCGACTCCTTTCACCCCTGCCTAAACGTCCTGGTTCTGCTTTTGCAAAACCTCCTGCCTGACCTCGGCAGCACGTTTCTGGAACTGGGCCATATTGTCGGTAACGTATTGCTCCCAGTCCTGCGTGTTCCAAAGCTCGATGTGGTCTCTTACGCCTACTAACGTAACGTTATCCTTCAAGCCCGCCCTTTTGCGGAGCTTTTCATTCAATAACAGCCGTCCCTGGCTGTCTAACTCGACCTTCCCTGCCAAAGCGAAGTTCATTCGCTCGAATGCAACGGTTTCATCGGGGGCGCCGTTTTTCTGCGCCATCGCAATCGACCTCTGCTCGAAGCACTTTTCGGGATAAAGGCAAAGGATGCCGTTTGTGTCGATAGCGAGGTAGAAGTCGCCGCCGAATTTATCGACGTCGATTTGATTGCGGAGCTTGTTGGAGATGAGGACACGACCTTTCTGGTCGATTACATGCTCGTATTCGCCTGTTAATAAAAGCATTCCTTTGTCTCCACTTGTCTGCCACTTAGTCATAACTAAATGGGAATTATTGCCATATATTACCACTTCGTCAATAGAAAAAACAATTTTTTAACGAAAATTTTTAATTTTTTTTATGGGACTTTCGGCTCAATGGCTCGTGTTTGCTTTAAGTCGTTGTTATGCCTTGACTTGGCATAAAGATTGCCGCTGAGACACCAAGGCACAAAAGTAAAAAATAAAAAGAAAAAAATAAAAAACTTGGTTTTTTTGTGACTTGGCGGATGTAAATAAAAAAAGCGGGTGATGGGAATCGAACCCACATGACCAGCTTGGAAGGCTGGAGCATTACCACTATGCTACACCCGCCGGAGACCTCGCCACTTTAGTGGCGGGCCGAAGGTCTCGACACCCTTTAGGATGGCGGACGCGTTCTTTATTTTCTATTTATTATTTTCTATTTATTATTTATACTCGTCATCGTCTCACCAAATTATAAAGTCAAATTCACTTAATGTAAAGACAGAAGAAAATGAGCATAGCAGATAAAGCAAAAAGAGCGAAGGCGGCGGCGATTTTGTTATCGGCCGTAAAGACGGACGTTAAGAATTCTGCGCTTAAGCAAATAGCAGATGCGCTGAAAAAACACAGCGCAGAAATAATCGCGGCCAATCAAAAAGACCTGCGAATCGCGGAGAAGAATAAATTGGCAAGCCCCTTGCTCAAACGGCTGAAATTCGACGAGGGCAAAATCGCGGACGTTTGCGCAGGCATCGAATCCCTGATTCAATTAGACGACCCCGTCGGAAAGGCATTGGCAGCAACAGAATTAGACGAGGGCTTGAACCTTTATAAAGTAAGCTGTCCCATCGGCGTTATTGGTGTTGTCTTTGAGTCAAGGCCTGATGCCCTTGTTCAGATTTCAACCTTGTGTCTTAAAAGCGGAAACGCGGTCCTCTTAAAAGGCGGCAGCGAGGCAGCAAATACAAATAAGATGTTGGCAAAAGTAATTGCGGAGGCAACGTGTCAGCGTTCAGCGGACAGCGTTCAGCGGACAGAAGGAATACCGGCAGGGTGGATACAGTTGCTTGAAACGAGACAACACGTTGCAGAGATGCTGAAGCAGGATGACTATATAGACCTTGTGATTCCGCGCGGGTCGAATGAGTTTGTCCGATACATAATGAACCATACAAATATACCCGTATTGGGCCACGCGGAAGGGATTTGCCACGTTTACGTCGATGGCGCAGCCGATATCGATATGGCGGTCAAAATCGCCGTCGATTCAAAGTGCCAGTATTGCGCGGTCTGTAATGCTATGGAGACGCTGCTTGTCGATAGCAAAATCGCCAAAGGATTTTTGCCGAAAGTAAAAGCGG
>CAYLXJ010000095.1:710-2422 GCA_964387385.1 uncultured Pirellulales bacterium | reverse complement strand
AACGTCGAATTACGCGGGGACAAGAAAATCCGTGCGATTATCAAGGTCAAGCCCGCTACAGAAAAGGACTGGCGGACTGAATACTTAGATTACATCCTGTCGATAAAGGTCGTCGAAGGCGTCGATGCGGCAATAGAGCATATAAACCGCTATGGCTCACATCATACGGATGCCATTGTTACACAGGACAAATCGACTGCTGAAAGGTTTCTGGATTTGGTCGATTCAGCGGGCGTATTCTGGAATTGCAGCACGCGGTTCAGCGACGGCTACCGCTACGGCTTAGGGGCGGAGGTCGGCATAAGCACCACAAAAATCCACGCCCGCGGCCCCGTTGGCCTTGAAGGCCTTGTAATCTATAAATGGAAGTTGCTTGGCTCCGGCCAGGTTGTAGCTGACTATTCTGAAGGCCGAAAAAAATTCAGCCACAAAAAGATTTCGTAGGATGGCCTTTAGGCCATCGGTTTGTTCTGATATAATGGGAATATGAGAACGCTCGCGTTATATCTCGATACGTCGGTCATAAGCTTCGCTTTATCTGATGATATTCCTGTTGATGACAGAGATATTACACTTAAGCTGATTGAGGAAATCAATAAGGGAAATTATAAGGGGTTTATTTCCGATGTTGTTATCCGCGAGATAGGAAATACCCGGGATTCAGCCAAACGCGATAAATTACTCAAGCTCGTTAATAATATTGAGTTAGATGACGTTTTATCCGTCGATGAAGAAGCCGACCGGCTGGCTGATAAGTATATCAAAGAGGGCATCATACCTGTTGTTTACAGAGACGATGCTTTGCATCTTGCTTTGGCCAGTGTCAATGGGCTTGATATTCTGGTAAGCTGGAATTTTAAACATTTAGTAAAACACAAGACAAGAATCGAGGTGGCCGGCGTTAATACGCTGCTCGGTTACAAGGCGATAGATATTTGCACGCCCTGGGAGGTGATTGAAGATGTATAAAGAACCTAAGCCAATGCGGGAAATTCATCGGATTCAGGAAAACCTTTTTGCAAAAGATAAAAACCTGTCTTCTCGTGAGCGGATTCGCAGAATTCATAAGGAAGCGAAAGGAATAATAAAAAAATACGGCTTAACGTTAAAATCCGGCTCGAAGGCCTTGTAATCTATAAATGGAAGTTGCTTGGCTCCGGCCAGGTTGTGGCCGACTACGCAGAAGGCCGGAAAAAGTTTAGCCACAGAGTTCTTTAGCCATCCGCCTCGCCGAATAGCGGCGGGCGAGATCTCGCCAAAGGCGGACTTCAAACACAGCCGCTCTGTGGCTAAGAAATTACTGTTTGTTTTTCAGATACTTTTCGAAGAACTGCCTGGTTAACTTCGGTACATTGGGGTCTTTGAAGCCGCCGTGGGCACCATCTTTGACGGTGTAGAATGTTACGGGGACGCCCGCTTTTTTAAGGGCGGCTTCAAGAATCTCGCTTTGATGATGAGGCACGAGCGGGTCTTTGTCGCCGTGAACAATAAGGAATGGCGGGGTATCTTTTTTCACATAAGTAATAGGATTGGCTTTGGCGGCTTTTTCGGGATTATCGGCAATGAGACCGCCAATCAATTTTGATTCAGGCGAATCGGGTATATTATGAACCATTCCCTCGGGCAGTCGATGCGATTCCATTTGAAGAAAGTCAGTCGGCCCAAAATAATCCACGACCGCTTGCACCCTGCTTGAGACCATGAGGTTTTCT
>CAYLXJ010000095.1:0-700 GCA_964387385.1 uncultured Pirellulales bacterium | reverse complement strand
TCGAATTCGTTTACGTCGCCTGTTGTGCCAAGGAATGCTGCCAGATGTCCGCCTGCTGACGGCCCCCAGACGGCGAAGCGGTTCGGGTCAAGATTATACTTTTGTGCATTGGCGCGCAAATAGCGGACTGCCGCCTTGCAGTCCTCAATCTGCGCAGGAAATATAGCGTGCTGGCTCAATCGATAATTGATACTCGCTACGGCGTAGCCGTCACGGATATACTCCTGCGGCCTTTCGCTTTCCTTACTGCCGGCGAGCCAGGCGCCGCCATGAATCCTGATAATGAGAGGCAGCTTTTCTTCCGATTTAGGAACATACAAATCCAGCTTTTGTCGCTCGTGCCCATTGGTAACGTAAGGCAAATCGCGGAAGATACCTGAGCTTTCGGGTGTTTGCGTATTTGGTTCCTGCACGGTTTGTTCCGCGACGGCAACAGACAAAGATATTAATACATAGGTAAGCAGTACTGATATGCTCTTTTTTCGTTTTTTATTCATTTTTAGCTCCTGCAATGATTATACAACCAGTAATTTGGATGGCAAGTCCTGCCCTGACAAAACGTCACCCCGACCGAAGTGGAGGGGTCTGTTAAAATAGATTCCTCGACTCCGCTGCGATTCGCTCGGAATGACAAGAATCTGTGGAAATCCTATGAAGCAGAGCCGTGTCAAGCGGCTTGCCATTTTTTTCTTCTCTTTTT
>CAYLXJ010000094.1:6527-7821 GCA_964387385.1 uncultured Pirellulales bacterium | reverse complement strand
CTGCAGGCGGAACTTAACTGGCGGAGAAAGCAAAACCAGAAAATCGTTTTTACAAACGGCTGTTTCGACGTCATACACAGGGGCCACATCGAATTCCTGAAATTCTGCAAACAGCAGGGCGACGTTCTTGTCGTCGGCTTAAACAGCGACAGTTCCGTGAAAATAATCAAAGGACCCGACAGACCCATACATAACCAGCACGACAGGGCAGCGGTCCTCGCGGCATTCGAAAGCGTCGATCTTATCAGCGTATTCGATGAGCCGGACCCGCTCAAGCTGATTGAAAAAGTCAGGCCCGACGTCCTCGTCAAGGGGCAGGACTGGGAGAAAAAAGGCGTCATAGGTGCTGAATTTGTGAAAGCAAACGGCGGAAAAGTGGTGCTGGCGCCCTTAGTGGAAGGCAAAAGCTCGACATCGGTCATTGAAAAAATGAAATCATTAATCGCAAAAAATATTCCCGCGAGAAATACGTGACAAATAGAAACTCAAACCACCAGATAACAGAAATAATTGAATCGCACAATAAAGCGGTTGACCAGCTTCAAACGTCGGGTTTGAAAACGGTCTTTGATATTGCTGAAGCAATAACAAAGGCGTTTAAAAAAGGGGCGACGGTTTATATTTGCGGCAACGGCGGCTCAGCAGCGGACGCTCAGCATATCGCGTCTGAGCTGGTAAACAGATTTGAAAGCAATCGCAGGGCATTGCCTGCAATTGCCCTGACGACCGATAGTTCTATCATTACTTCAATTGCCAATGACAGCGACTATAAAGCCGTATTTGCGAGGCAAGCGGAGGCGCTTGTCAAAAAAGGCGACGTCTTCTGGGCAATATCGACAAGCGGAACGTCGCCGAATATCCTGTCGGCTGTAAAAATTGCCCGGCAGAAAAAGGCAGCGATAATTGCCTTTACAGGAAAAAAGAATACGCCTCTCGAACGGCTGGCGGACATTTGCCTGTGTGCGGACAATAAAATAACCGCAAGAACTCAGGAAGTGCACCAGCTTGCCTATCATATTATCTGCAAACTTATCGAGCAGCGTTTTTAATAAGCGAAACGAACTATGGCTAATAAAGCGATATTTTTAGACCGCGACGATACGTTAATCGAGGACCCGGGCTACATAAACGACCCCGACCAGGTGAAACTGTTAGACGGCGTCCCTGAAGCGCTCAATGCAATGCGTGCAATGGGCTACAAGCTCGTTGTCGCATCGAATCAGTCGGCAGTGGCAAGGGGAATTGTTACCGAGGAGGTCCTGGGGCAGATTCATAAACGGCTCGAACACCTGCT
>CAYLXJ010000094.1:0-6517 GCA_964387385.1 uncultured Pirellulales bacterium | reverse complement strand
CGGAAAATAAATCGCATTTAGACCGCATTTATTACTGCCCATATCATCCCGATGGCGCGATTGCCAAATATAGGAAAAACAGCGACCACAGGAAACCCGAGCCGGGAATGCTGTTCGATGCGGCCAAAGATATGGATATCGACCTGAAAGAGTCCTGGATGGTCGGCAACAGCTCAAGCGATATCGAGGCGGGCGCAAAAGCGGGTTGCAGAACGATACTGCTTGATAATCGCGGCCACGAGCAGAAAATAAAACCCGGCCAGCGCTCGCCCGATTACAGGGCGGTAAATTTGAAAGAGGTCGTGAACATAATCAAGATGCACAGCCGCTTAGCTGTCCGCCCTGAGGCGTCCCTTACGGGAGCCGGCACGGCAACGACGTCCCCCCAGCCAATTCACGAACAAAAAATTGAAACTCAGCCGCAGGAAAAAACACCTCAGCCAGAAGAACCCCAGCAGCCGCCTCAGCAAACCGCTGAAAAGCCGGCTTCGGAAAGCCCCCCTGTCCCGAGCGAAGCCGAGCCGCCGGCAAATAAAACCGAAAAATTGCTTGCCGATATACTTGAGGAGCTGAAAAATACACGGCGAAGCGGGATGTTCGCAGAAACAGAGTTCTCGGTCCTTCGCTTTATGGCGGGCGTCCTCCAGATGGCCGTCGCGTTTTGCCTTTTGATTGCGATATGGTTTTTGATGGGGCCGGACAAAAAAACTGACCTGATTCTTATCGCTCTTGGCTTTGGAGTCGTCCTTCAGATAACTGCCCTTACACTTTACACGATGCATGGGCCGAAATAGCGGAACTTACCGCAGAGAACGCTAAAAACGCAGATAAAAATCATCAATGGAAAACATGCCGAAGGAAAACATTCTGGTCTGGCTGCCGTCGCCTATGGGGGACGCGATTTTATGCACGCCCGCTTTGCGCGCCTTGCGCAGGCGGTTCGATTCCGCGAAGATAACGTTTTTCGGCAGTTCGACAGTCAGGCAGGCGCTTTCGCCTTCCCCTTTTACGGATTTCTGGCTTGAGCTTGACAATAAGGGCTTTGCGGCCAATATAAGTTCACTCAGGCAACATCATTTTACGCACGCGATTCTCTTTAAGAACTCGTTCGAATCGGCGATAACTTCTTTTTTAGCCGGTATCCCTGCTCGTATCGGATATGCCAGGGAAGTACGCGGAATTTTTCTGACCGACCGATTGAGTCCGCCTAAACTTGCTTCGGGTGATTTCAAGCCGATTTCAGTCGTTGATTATTATCTCGCTGTCGCCTCACATCTCGGCGCCGATATAAACAACAGGGCCATAGAACTGTCAATTGACCAGAAGGATGCTCAATCGGTCAAAGCGAAACTTCCTCAAATTTTTAATTCAAAAGGGCCTGTTGTAATTCTTGTCCCAGGGGCGGCAGGACCTGCCAAGCGCTGGCCTGCGGAAAGATTTGGCAAAATCGCCGACCGGCTGGTCACTGATTACAATGCAGCCGTCGTGCTCTCAATTGCGCCTAATCCTGAAGAAAAGGCCATTGCAGAAAAAATTATTAATACAACGACGCATAAGCTGTTTAACCTTGCTGATACGCCGGTGTCACTCGGGGAACTTAAGGCGATTTACGCCGCTGCGGACTTAGTCATTTGTAATGACACCGGACCTCGGCATATAGCGATTGCGTTCAAAAGAAAAATCGTCACGCTGGTAGGCCCCAATAATCCCGAATGGACTGACCCCGCCTACAAAGACGAGGAATTTATCAAAGGCGACACATTTTGCGCACCCTGCGATAAGGGTGTATGCAGACAGAAGTTGCATTTGTGTATGGAGGCAATCACCGTCGAAAGAGTTTGCGAAACAGCGGCAAAGGTCTTAAATGCAAAATAAACGCACAGCATATAACGAGTTTTTCGTTGAGCCGGCTTACAAAGATGGTCTTGCCGAAATGGGGCTTACCTCACTTGACTCGGTCTTTGCGTTTGAGTCGGGGAAAAACCTTACAAAAAACAATCTCGCCACGCATCGAAGCCGGATTGAATTTCAGATTCATTCTCCTGCAACCATCCTTTTTCTAAAACGTTACGACAAGCCGCCCATGCTTGCCCAGTGGAGAAACTTTCTTGCTTCAAAAAAACTATCCAGTTGCGCTTATGCGGAAGTTAACGCTGCAAAAAACCTTCAGGCACTCGGTATAAACGTTCCTAAAATGATCGCATGGGGCCAGCAGTTCGGGATGATTTTTGAAAAACGCAGTTTTGTAACTATCGAGAAAATACCCGAAGGCGTGTCCCTCGAGCGCGGCTTGCCGGAATTTTACAATAGTCCGCCAACATTCGAGAACGTGAAATCACGCAGGGATTTTATCAGGGATTTGGCGTTGTTTATAAGAAAGTTTCACGACACGGGCTACCGCCACAGGGACTTGTATTTTTCACATATTTTTTGGGCTTCCGGCAGACGATTTTACCTGATAGACCTTGCGCGGACTTTCAAGCCGGTTCTTTTTGGCAAAAGATTTCGCGTTAAAGACCTCGCCCAGCTAAATTATTCCGCTCCAAAGCGATATTTTTCAAATACCGACAGGATGCGTTTTTATGTTGCATACGCAGGCAATCCTAAAATGACACCGCAGGATAAAAACCTTATTAAAAAGATAATTCAAAAAACCCGTAGAATTGCCCGGCACGATTCCAAAAAAATAATTCGCAGGATTACGCAATGAACCCGAAGGTCGCAATTATAATTGCACGCGCGGACGTCTCGCTTGGAGGGGCAGAACGCTCGATTAACGAATTGACCGAGGCCCTCGGCTCTCTCGGCCTCGACGTTCATTTGCTTGCTGCAAAAGGGTCATCGCGGTCAGGCAGCGTTCATATTCTTTGTGATGACCTGCCTGGAAAACGAACGAATCTGCGTCTGTTCGAACGGGCGATTAAAAAACATTTGGAGCAAAACCATTACGATGTAGTTCACAGCGTGCTGCCATTTAATTTTGCCGATATTTACCAGCCGAGAGGCGGCACATACGCCGAAACAATAATCCGCAACGCCGCCAGCTACTGCAATAAGCTTATCGGCCCGTGGAAAACAACGACCAATTTCCTGAACCTGCGCAGGACTTCGCTTCTGAACGCCGAGAGAAAATTATGCGTAACGCCGGACGGCCCGCTGATTTCCGCGATTTCGCAATACGTAGCGGAACAATTCAAAAACCATTACGGCGTTGACGACAGCCGAATCGCTGTCATACCCAGCGGCGTGAAATTAAGCGAACCGGACAGCAGACAAGCAGACCTGCTTAAAAAGCAAATTCTTGCCCGTCCTGCGCTTAACAAAACGGCTAATCTAGTAATGTATCTTTTTGTCGCCAACAACTTCCGCCTTAAAGGCCTTGGCTGTCTGATAAAAGCTATTAAGCTTGTCTCTGCAAAGCCAATATTTCTTTTGGTCGTCGGCTCGGACAAAACGGGGCCATATCAACATCTTGCTGAGAAATTAAATGTTAGCGAAAAAGTAATATTTTTAGGACAATTTGCCCGCGTAGCGGACGTTTTGTCGATTGCTGACGTTGCTGTGCTGCCGACATTTTACGACCCCTGTTCGCGATTCATATTAGAGGCGCTTGCCGCAGGAAAGCCGGCTATAACAACAAAATTCAATGGCGCTATCGAGCAATTCATCAACAACCGCCACGGCCGGGTGATTGACAACCCCGACAATATCGAAGCCCTTGCCGAAGCGCTTACGTATTTTGCAAATCCGGCTAATATTCAAAAGGCGTCACAGGCGATTATTGAAGACAATATCAGGCAAAAGGTTTCGATATCACGCGTAGCTGAGCAGTTGAAGGTACTTTATACCGAAATAATAAATAACAGGAGGCGGCGATGAAATTTACTGTCCTTTTGGCTGGGGCATATCTTCTCGGCTCGATTCCCTTCGGGCTTCTTATCGCGGCCGCTCACGGCATCGATCTCCGCAAGGTCGGTTCCGGCAATATAGGCGCAACAAATCTCGCGAGGGCCTTGGGAAGACGCTGGGCATACGTTTGTTTTGTGCTGGATTTCACAAAAGGATTATTGCCTGCCGTAATTTCGGGTTTTATACTGAATGCCTCGCCAGGAGCAGCGGAACTTTGGGCACGACTTGCCGTCGGTTGTGCAGCTGTCATAGGTCACATATTTCCAGTTTATCTTCGCTTCAAAGGCGGCAAAGGCGTAGCGACAAGTTTCGGCGTTGCTGTTGGCCTTTGGCCGTATTATACACTTTCCGCTGTCGTTGCCTTAATTGTCTGGATTGCCTTTGTATTGATTTGGCGATATATATCGCTCGCTTCTCTGGCTGCTTCGACCGCTTTCCCTGCGGCTCTTGTTCTGTCGATTGCGCTTATCCCTGCCTGGCGATTTTCTGATTTATGGCCTTTGCTGGCTGTAGCAGTTTTTATTCCCTTACTGGTCTTTATACGCCATCGTGAAAATATATCACGATTATCAGCCGGAACTGAAAGTAAGGTTTTTCAGAAAAATCGTCCGGCATAGTTTTACAAAATCTGAAAAATCTTCTCTTCTAAATCCAAGTAACGCATGGCAGAAAAACACTGAGTTTTAAACCTCCCGCCTTAAATTACCACTATCCCCCGCAGACCTGCTTTTTTCACGCACCTTGCGCCGCCTCATACATCGCTATTATCTTCTCAGGTTGTATTTCGGCCGTTATGTTGTGAGTATTGTTAAAAACATACCCTCCGCCTTCGTTTAGACATCTGACAACCTCCAAGACCTCTGCACGCACTTCATCAACCGTCCCCATCGGCAGCGTCGCCTGTGCATTGACTCCGCCGCCCCACATCGCTATCCGATCGCGGCATTCATCTTTCCATTGCCTGTATGACTGCTTCCCTGCCGACCATTGTACCGGATTCAAAACGTCAAAGCCTGCCTCGACAATCAAATCTATCAAAGGATAAATCGCCCCGCAGTTGTGCATAAAAATTTTCACTTCCGGTGCAATCCGACGACATTCATCGTTTACTTTCCTCATATAAGGCAAAAAAAGGCCCCTAAACACCTCCGGCGACGCTATCAGGGAATTCTGCGTGCCCCAGTCGTCCGCTGACATCATAACGATATCAACGTAATCCTTAATAGCCGGTAGCACCCTCCGTATCCGCTCCACTGCGTAATCCGTTATCATCTCGTGCAATGTTCTTACATATTCCGGCTCTGTTATGCATAGAACCGGGAAAACCCCAATCCCTCCTCGCCAGATAATCCCGATGTCGTTGCTTATCCACTTCGCCAGAAATATCGCCCTGTCCGTTAGTTTTCGCACTTTTTTGCACCACGCCGCGAACCGTGCAATCTCTTTGTCGGTCGGCTGCTGCTTTTCCAGTTGCTCCCTGACCGCTCCCAAATCCTCTTTCGGTATCTCCCCGCCAAAGTCAACCGGCTGGCCCCCGTGCTCCTCATCGAAAACAAATGACGTCACCGGCATCCGAAGTTTCCTGCTCTCCCAAACGCAGCTTATCGTACCATTCTTGTCTTCTTTGAAAACGCTTCTCTCTGGGACGAGTGCCTCAAGACGACCCCCAAAATCGTAATCTTGCCATTTTTCCGGCTCCTCGAACGCGTTTGTAACGTTCCCGTCAATCGCAACCACGTCGCACCCAAGAGCATCCAGAACATCCGTATCAGGCAGCGCAAGCATTTGCCATACATCGTGAATCTTAGGCCGACGTTCCGGCAACCCCAGCGCCTCAACCAGTTTCGGGTATGCAAAAGCGCTTATGCCCGTTGACCTCATCCCTCCCAAATCCTTCGGCAGTCGGTCCGGCTGCTTAAAATTCAACGCCGCCAATACCCTCTCACGTGACGTCATTGGCTCAGCTTTCTATCGAGGATTTCTCCTGCCACTTTGGGATTTGCCCTGCCTTTGGTTTTCTGCATCACCTGGCCCAACAAAAATCCCCTCGCCTTGCCGCTTTTCTTGCCCCCCTCTTTGAAATCCTTTACCGCCTGCTGATTACCCTTCAGTACCTCGTCAACTATCCCATCCAGTTCCCCCGCGTCGCTTTTCTGAATAAGATTCAGTTTTTCCGCCAATGCCCTCGGCTTATTGCCTGTCCTGACCATTTCCTCTAATATCGTGCTTGCCGCCGTCGCGCTTATATCGCCCCCCTGCGCCATTTTCGCAAGTTCCGCAACATCAGCCGGCTTCGGGCCAAGTTCGGTTATTATGCATCCACGCTCATTCGCCATTTTAAGCCCCACCTGTGTCAGCAGATTACAAACCCGTTTTGGCTCGCCCTCTGCCTTGACAGCCGATTCGAAAAAGTCCGCCGTCGCACGCTCCCCCGTCAAAACCCCGGCATCATAATCACTCAATCCGTATTCCTTCACATACCGCAATCGCCTCTTAAGCGGCAATTCGCAAAGCCGCGACTTTATTTCATTCAACCTCTCTTCACTGACCTGCACAGGCACCAAATCCGGGTCAGGAAAATACCTATAATCGTGCGCCTCCTCCTTTT
>CAYLXJ010000093.1:6217-7974 GCA_964387385.1 uncultured Pirellulales bacterium | reverse complement strand
CTTTCTTGAAAAAGTAGTAGCGCCTGGCAAAAGTGCCCTCGAAGTAAAAGTCCGGGAGGTGATGTCAAGCCCGGTTATCAGTGTAACACCCGAAATGACTGTTCTCGATGCCGGACGTATTGTGCAGGAAAGGCGCGTCAAGCGTCTGCCCGTTATTGACACCGGCAAATTAGTAGGAATCGTTACGCAGACCGACCTGATTTGCGTCCTTACGTCTTACGGAATGTGGAGAGACGTTGCTGAAATTATGACAAAGCAGGTCGCAACCGTTCAGACAAGCGCTACTGTTGCCGAGGCGGCGTCGATAATGGCTAAGCAGGGAATTTCAGGCATTGTTGTTATGCAGGCCGACCGTATCGCGGGCATAATGACCGAGCGGGACCTGATTAAAAGGGTAATCGCCGTCGGGCGCGACCCGCGGCTGGTAAGGATGGAAGAGGTAATGACAAGCCCGGCAATATGCGTGCCTCCGCATTTTTCGGTCTTCAGCGCAAGCAGGGTGATGGAAAAAACGCACATTCGCCGGCTCGTGGTGGAAGATAACAAATGGCTTTGCGGCGTAGTTACCCAGACGGACATTTTCAGAGCCGTGGAAGAAAGGTGGAGGAAAGAGGAGGAAAAGAATCTTAAGTCGCTCGAGGAGTCAAACGCCTGCGTTTATACACTCGATGCAGAGGGCAGGATTACATACGTCAATCCGGAGTTTATGCGTCTGCTTGAGATATCGGATAAGACCGAGCTGATTGGAAAGCTGTTTTTGCCGGATAGGTTCTGGGGCAATCCGCAGCAGATACAGCGGTTTATCAAAGAGATTAAAAAGGGCAGCGTTCATATCAGTGATTTGACGCTGAAGACAAGCAGCGGCAAAAGGGTCGATGTTACGGTTTATTCCACATTGACGCGGGACATTCATAACCAGGTTGACGGCTCGCAGGGAGTAGTCAATGATATAACCGACAAGAAAGTTCTCGTTGAGATGAAAAATGCCCAGGAGGCACTTGCCGCCAGCGAGGAAAGGTATCGGCGGATAACCGAGGCGATAACGGATTATATTTATACCGTTCGTTTTTCGTCAGGCAGGCCCGCAGAAACGATTCACAGTCAGGCCAGCATTGCGGTTACCGGCTACTCGCCGGAAGAGCTTAATGCAAACCCGAAGTTGTGGCTGGACATTGTTCATCCGGACGACCTTGAAGTTGTGCGTGAGCAGGTTTCACGATGCATCACGGGGCAGGATTGTTCGCCGGTTGAGCATCGCATAATGCGAAAAGACGGCAACATCCGCTGGGTCAGAAGGACGCTTGTGCCGAGTTTCGATTCGCAGGGAAGAATTTTATCGTACGACGGCCTGCTGCAGGATATAACCGAATTGAAAGTGGCCGAGCAGGTTCAGATACAACTGTTCAGCGAACTTGAACAGGCGACCGAAGAGCTGAAGGATTTTGCATACGTCGCTTCACACGACCTTAAAGACCCGCTGAGGGGAATATCCTCGCTGGCGGAGTGGCTTTCAACCGATTACAGCGATAAACTGGGCAAAGACGGCCAGGAGCAAATAAAGATGTTGACGACCCGCGTCAAAAGGATGTATAATCTGATAGACGGCGTCCTTGAGTATTCGCAGACCAACCGCAGGGAAAAACGAGTTCAGACGGACCTCAATGAAGTGATAACGGAGGTGGTTGGCGAACTCGGCGTTCCGCAGGGTATCAAGATTGATATTGGAAAGCCGCTGCCTGCCGTTATTTGCGGCGCCA
>CAYLXJ010000093.1:0-6207 GCA_964387385.1 uncultured Pirellulales bacterium | reverse complement strand
AAAACGCGTATTTTATAATCTGCTGAGCAACGCCGTAAATTTTGTGGATAGCTCAACCGGCAGGATAACGGTTGACTGGACGGATGAGCATAATTACTGGAAGTTCAGCGTGGCCGACAACGGGCCGGGAATAGAGGAAAAGCACTTCGGCAGGATTTTCAAGATGTTCGAGACGCTTTCACCTCACGACGGAGCCGAGGGGATGGGGATAGGGCTTACAATAACGAAAAAGATTGTCGAGTCATACGGCGGCAGGATTTGGGTGCAGTCGCAGCCCGGCCGGGGCAGCACGTTTTTCTTTACTATTCCTAAAGAGCACAAGTCGGCTAAAAAAACCAGACAGCTTGTTGCTGCCGAAACGAATTAACGGATGGAACTTATTATGAAAACGAAAAGAAATTTGCTGATTGCCGTGGCAGGCCTGGCGGTTTGTTTTATAACAGCCCGACTCGCAATAACGGCTGCCGAGGAAAGGCATAGAAGGTCATACAGCGTTGAAAACTGGATAACAACGCCTGAATATAAAACCGACACTGGGCTGGCTATCGATGCTTATGAGCGGCTGATGGAGCGTTACGCCGACCTGGCGGAAGCACAGCTCATGGATTGCCAGGTCATCGCGGAAAAAATGGACTCGCTCGACGCCAAAATAAGTGACCTCTCGACAAGAATAGCGAGAATCGAAAAGGCGCTCGGCATCGACCCCAACGGCAATACACCTTCAAAAGCCACAAAAAAACTCGGCTCAAAATAAGCAAAACAGACCCGGCTTTACTAAAGGGCTGCAGCGAGACAAGTTCCGGCCCGATTTAAGGATTTTTTAATTATCAGCCGTATGTTTTGCCTGACTCATCAACGTAAACAGTTCCTTTGGCGTCTTTTATTATTTTGGCGGCTTTAGGCACGTCTTCGATACGAGGGACCTTGAAAAGCTTTTTGCAGTTTTGGCAGCGGATTCGTTTGTCGGCCGCGGATTCATCCAGCAGCCAGCAATAGCCGCAAAACGGACATCGAGCGATAATCTGCATAAAAACTTTTTACCACACCGACACAACGTTTTTAACTATTTTTTCTCTGTGTGTTAGTGGTAAATAAAAAAAAACGGCGAGGTAATGTAACTGGGTTTGGGGAAGCCCTTACAAGTTTCCTCGCCGAATTGCTCATCCGTTAAGCGTTCATCGTTGACCATCCCTGGTCAGCGTATGACAAACCCCGGGGTCGCCGGGGATTGTTGCCGTTATATACCGAACTTTATTATGTTTTCCGCGGCCTCTCTGATGTTGGCGGCACTATCAAGCCGGCCGGATTCGAGAAGCTCTTTTGCCTTTTGCACGGCATCGTTATCGGCAGGGGGTGTATTGATTGCCTGCTCAATCAAGTTGCCAAAATCGATTTGCAGGGTGTCGTTAACATCGGGCTTCAGTGTGTTTTTCTGGCCGACCTGCGCGTTATCTCCGACTTGTCGGGGGTCAGGAACCGGATTTATATTTATCTTGTCTATCATTTCATTTCTGCCGCATTTCAGTTATTATTACTTGTCCTGATTTCTTTTCGTTAAAAACACGAAAAACTTAAGCGTTTCAGCCAAAAAATCGTATTTTTTTCTAAAGTCGCATATATTTTTCGGACGATTATACGTTTTTAAGCATTTCCTTAATAACCCGCCGGTTTAAGTGTTTCTGTTGCGTCATATGTTACAAATCTCAGGAAATTAATCGAGCTTATAGTCGCCAGCTGCTCATCGAGAGGGGCAAATCCGTGCCTTAACTGCCTGTCGAAATACTTTTTTATGCGCTGCTGAGTGGCCTTGTCGGCTGTATCCCATACCTGCTCAGCCGACCAGGCGACCAGACCGTCTCTTAAATCAATCAGTTTCAAATGAAGCCCCATCGACATATGCGGATACGGATTGTAGCTTGTGACCGTGCCGATCATAACGGCATCGGAGCCGAGCATCCTTCGTGTCTCAAGCAGTTCTTCGAGGGTATAAGGCGAATCCGGACTCAGCGGAATATTTTGCCAGGCAGAATCATCCCGCCGCAGCACAGTCAGGCCCGGAAGATTTTTCTTTTGAAGCGTCTGGTAAAGCGCTTCTGTCACATCCCTTGAAATCTGCGGATATGCGGTGTTATTTTGCAGCTCCACAAGGCAAATTGAACCGGGAGTGCTAAGTCCTGATGACGCCTGTGGCGTATAATCCTGCCCGAACATCGAGGGCGTTCGGTGTGAACACGAGCATAAAAACATAATCACACAAGAACTCATGATAACAAGGACTTGTGACTTATGGCTCGAGCTCTTGCGTTCTTTTGTTGTCGTAATCATTTTTTGACCTCGGTTACCGGCTGATTGGATTCTGCCGAAGCATTTATCTCGCCGCCTAACAGCCTGAGAATTTTCAAAAGCGCCTCGATTTGCGCCTTTTCGGCGTCCCGCATTTCGTTTCGAAAGCCCAGCACATCGCTTTTCCAGTTGTTCAGCTCAAGGCGCATCTGCACAAGAAGGTCGTTGACCTCGGTCAGTTCTTTTTGTGCCTTTTCGAGGTTTTCGCGAGCGGCCCGCAGGTCGTCTTTGAGTTTTTGGTTTTCAGCTTCAAGGGCGTCTTTTCGCTGCTTGAGCGCCGCGGCCTCTTCCGAAAGTTTCGCGTATTTGTCTGATATCGCTATTGCGGATTCCACTGCTGTGGGGTTTTTCGACTGGGGTTGAACTTGTGCCGCTGTGCTGGCGGGAGGTGTGTTCGTCGCTGGTGCGGTTGGAAATAGTTGCTCGCAGCCGGAGGAAAGAAGCACAAGTGCACAAGAGCACAGGAGCACAAGGGTAAAAGTTTTTGGTAGCATATATTTTCTCCTTTAAATTTTTTCAGGGATTTGAGGGCCGTGTCGCCCCCGTGTAATCGCACCTGATAATTGTCTTTCTGCCGCACGAGCAGGTTACTTCCATTACCGCGTATTCGTTCTGGTTTTCGAGAATCCTTACTTTTGTGATGCCGGCAGTAACTGGTTTGCCGTTCTGCGCCGACGGGCTTGCGGCCGCAAGGTCCAGGTGCAGCCGGCCGTCAACCTCGACATCGTCGCTTTTCAGAATTCTGTTCGCTGGCTCCTGCATAATTTCTTTCGTCCTTTCGCCGGTTTACTCAATGTATGCTTCTTTTCTGTAAAACATCACGCGCGATAATCGATTGAGCCCTGCTGGGCCTGATTTTCGCCCGGGCGGTTGAGTTCGTTTTCCTGCTCGTCGAGCAAGCCCTGCTGAGAAGCCAATCTGTGCTGTTTTGCCTGGTTCTGACGGCGTTTTTTTTCGGCCTGGCGGTCAATCGGGGTCATAGCGCCTATGTTTTGAAGGTTCTCAACCGGCTTAATTATACTGTAATTGTTATCCTGCATCGTTGAACTGCCTTAATTGCATTGATAATGAAAACAGAGCGCTTGCGTGTAGCTGACTTACACGCGGCTCGGTTATTTTGAACAGCTCCGCTATCTGCTTCATCGTTAAGTGCTGCTGGTAATAAAGCAGGATAAGCTGCCGCTGCCTCTGGTCCAGCTGTTCGATTGCCTTGGCAAGCCGCTCGACAAGCTCTGCCTGCTCGAACTGCTGGTCAGGTGTTTTTGTCTCGGCGGCGGCAAGAATATTGGCAAGGGCGGGCGTTTTTTCATCACCGCCGTCAATTGACAAAAACTGCTGGGCCCGTGCGTTTTCGAACGTTTCGTATAATTGCTCGATTGATACGCCGAGTTTCTCTGCAAGCTCTTTTTCATCAGGCGTTCTGCCTGTTTGTTTTGCTATTTCCGAGCTTAGGTCCATCGCACGGCGAATTTGCCTGTTGACGTTGGGAGGAATAAAGGCCCAGCCCCGCAGCTCATCGAGCACCGCCCCCTTGATTCTAATGTAGGCGTAGGTCTTGAAGTCGGCGTTGAATGCCGGGTCGTAATCGCGAGCGGCCTTGACAAGCCCAACGGTGCCGGCTGAGACGAGGTCTTCGTATGTCAGGGGAGGCCGCAGATATGCGGCAGCACGCTGGACTATTTTGTGGATTAAAGGCAGATACTGAGTAATCTCGGCCTCATTGAACGCCTTTTTTTTCTGGCCCGCGTATGCCCGCTTTGCGGCCTTTTGCTCCCGTGCTGCGTGATTGAGGATTTTTGTTTCAGCCGACAAGTTTAAGTTCCCTTATTTTTATTGATGTGACTGTCGATGATTGCCCGCATAAGAACCGCGTTTACAATATGAACTATAATGCCGGTCACTATATAAATCAGGGTTGCGCCCAGAAATGCCCTTTTGCAGCAGGTCAGCGGCTCCAGCCCCGTAAACAAACCTACAATACTTAACCCGAAGAACGCTGTAACAGCCATGGTTATCGCTATCTGTCGAACGTGTATCAGCATAATCATTACCTTATTTCAAGTCCGCGTCATTTATTGCGTTGTGCCTACAAGCTGATGATTAGCTGCGGCAAGCTGCGGCGGCTCGACTGAAATTGTCTCCAGCGGCTCGATTTCGGTCCCTAATACGATTTCGTCGTATGCCGCTACGGGTAGCATCGGCACTGTCCTCGAAAGCATTTCCGCCAGCGGCCATCGCAGGCGAGAATCGCACAATAGGACAATCTTGTCTTTTCCCTTGTCCATCGCCTGCCGCCACGATAGTGCGATTTTTCTGCTTAGTTCCATCGTCATCTGGGCAGGTACCGCGAGCGTTATATTTTCGGAATCCTGCTTGAGATTATTCAAAATATGATGTTCGGTCGCGGCTTCAAGAGTTATGGCGGGTATTTTGCCGGTCTCGTCTTTAAGGCGATCGGTTATTGTTCTGGAAAGTGTTTTGCGAACAAGCTCGGTAAGCACTGCCGGGTTTTTACTCTTGTGCGCATATTCCGAAAGCGTCTCGATTATTGAGGTCAATTCGCGAATGGGAATGTGGTCTTTGAGCAGATTTTTAAGGATTCGCTGCAGAAGGCCTGTCGAGACGGGACTGTCGGTCGCCAGCGTCTCGCCGACAAGCGAGGGCTGTGTCTTGCGAAGGCGGTCAACAAGCATCTGGACGTCTTCCCTGCTGAGCAGTTCGTGCGCGTGCTTTTTGAGCGTTTCCGAGAGATGTGTTATGAAAACCGATTCGGGGTCGATGACTGTGTAGCCGTTGAGTTCCGCTCGCTCCCTGTCCTGCGGCTTAATCCACAAGGCGGGAAGTCCGAATACCGGCTCGAGCGTCTCAATGCCTTTTATTTTCGTTTGCACCGCGCCCGAATCCATCGCCAGAAACATTTCCGGCTCAAGCCGGCCTCTGGCAACCGGCAAGTCCGACAGGCGAATCTCGTATGCGTTGGGTTCGAGGTTGATATTATCGCGAAGGCGGACAAGCGGGATTATCAGCCCGAGGTTTTGAGCGAATTTTTTCCGTAACGCCCCGATGCGGTCAAACAACTGGCTTCCCTTTCGCGGGTCAACCATAGCAATCAGCCGGACGCCGACCTGGACTGAGATTCGGTCAACGTCTAACAATTCCTCGACGGGCGGCTCCTGCGATTTGTCTTTTGCGCCTGGGGCCAGTGATTTCTTTTGTCCTGCCGCCTGGATTTTTGCCGCGTTTCGCCCCAATATGGCGGTTCCAGCGGCAAGAAGCAAAAACGGGATTTTTGGAAGTCCCGGCACAAAGGCAAGGCCGGCGATAATAATCGACGCGATTGACAGGGCCTCGCGGCCTTTGAGAAACTGTTTGCCTAAGTCCTGGCCGACGCTGTGCTGCGATGAGATTTTTGTAACGAGAAAGCCCGAGCTTATCGAGATGATTACCGAAGGAATCTGGTTGACTAACCCATCACCGATAGACAAAACGCAGTATGTTTTTACAGCGGCCAGTACGCTCAGGCCGCGGGAATAACCCATAGCGATGCCGCCGATGATATTGATTGCGGTGATAATGAGTCCCGCCTTGGCGTCGCCGCGAATGAACTTGCTGGCGCCGTCCATTGCGCCGTAAAACTCGCTTTCCTTGACGATTTTAATTCTTCTCTCGTTGGCCTGCTGTTCGGTAATCAGCCCGGCGTTAAGGTCTGCGTCGATTGCCATTTGTTTTCCGGGCATAGCGTCCAGTGTGAATCTGGCGGCTACCTCGCTGATTCTCTCGGCGCCTTTTGTGATTACGATAAACTGAATCACTACAAGTATCAGGAATATCACGATGCCGACGACAAATGAGCCGCCTGCGACG
>CAYLXJ010000092.1:0-8018 GCA_964387385.1 uncultured Pirellulales bacterium | reverse complement strand
CGCGGCATTGTAAATTTTCAGTTACGCCCTGACAAGCTGTGTCTCGTACAATCGCTGATAAAGCGGGCAGGTTTGTATCAGATGGTCGTGGCGACCCTGTGCGACAATCCGGCCGCCATCCATAACGACAATCACGTCGGCGGCCATAATCGTGCTGAATCGATGGGCGATTATAAACGTGGTCCTGTTGTGCATAATTTCCTCAACGGCCCTGTGAATTTTCGATTCGCTTTCGGCATCGACCTGACTTGTGGCCTCGTCGAAAATCAGAATAGGAGGATTTTTGAGGATTGCTCTTGCGATGGCGATTCTCTGGAGCTGTCCGCCGCTGAGGCCTGCGCCCTGTTCGCCGATAACGCTGTCGTAGCCGTCGGGCATCAGCTCGACGAATTCGCTGACAAAGGCGCGTTTGGCCGCCTCAATGATTTCCTGCCTGGTCGCGTCGGCCTTGCCATAGCCGATATTGGCGGCAATCGTGTCGTTGAAGGTTACAACCTGCTGTGTAACCATAGCAATCTGGCTTCGCAGGGACTTAAGGGTAACGTCCCGTATGTCAATTCCATCAATCAGGATTTGCCCCTCGTCGGGGTCGTAAAATCGAGGGATTAGGTTTGCGAGAGTCGTCTTTCCTGAGCCGTTTGGTCCAACAATCGCGATGACGTTTCCGGCTGGCACGGTAAGGTTGATATTTTTCAGGACCGGCTGCGTATCGCCGGTATAAGTGAACGACAGGTTTCTGAACTCGATTTTTTTCTTAAGGACAGGCAGGTCGGCGGCACCCTGTTTTTCGTTTTCGAGAGGCTCATCCATCATCGTAAAGACGCGTTCGGCGGAGGCGTCTGCTTCCTGGATTTTGTTCCACATATCGCTTGTCTTTCGGATGGCTTCAGCAGAGCCGGCCAGCAGAAAGAGTATCGCCAGAAAGGTGGAGCCGTCTGTCTTTCCGCCTGTCACCCAGCTTGCACCAATCACAAGTGCTGCCGACAATGCCCCCAGTCCGAGCACCTCCAGAAGCGGATTTGTTAATGCGTCGACTTTTGAAATCTTCAACGATTGTTTAAGCAGTTTTTTATTTATCCCGCTGAAAGTCGCGTGCTCGTACTTTTGGCGGCTATAGACCTTGACGACCTTCAGGCCTGATATGACCTCCTGCAGCTTGGCGAGCATCTGCGACCAGGCAAGCGAGGATTTTCTCGAGGCCTTTTTCATTTTCCTGCCGAGAACCATTACCAGCCACATAGTTGCCGGCGCACCGCACAAGAAAACAAGCGTAAGCTGCCAGTCAAGCCAGGCGGCGAAGGCAAGCAGTCCTATGGCGTTCAGCGGCTCGCGAAGACCCTTTCCGAGCAGTATTTTGATGCCGCTTCCCATAGCGCCGGTATCGCGGACGAGGCGGCTGACGGCGTCGCTGGGACGCTCATTGACGAAAAAGCTCATCGGCATATCCATCACGTGAATAAAGGCGTCTTCCCTGAGACGGTTGATTCCTATCTGAACGATTTTTTCCGCAAGGTATGCCTGATAAAATTTGGCCGTGCACCTTATCATTGTAACAATTCCGACCGCAATAATAACGATGACGACGGCTTTTGTTTTGCTGTGACCGGTTTGCTCCTTCGGGGCCAGAGCCGCTACCTTATGCGCAATGCCTGCAAATCGCCCCTTAAGGTCTTTTTTCCATGTCGTATCTAACGTAAGAGTGTGCAATTCAAATTTACCTGCTTGCTCATCGAACCGCTTGACAATAAGCTTCGATTCCGGGCCTGAGGCGTCAGCCATCGATTCGAGAATATCTATATAGTAGTTTTGACCCGCATCGGCTTCGTCTATCGCCAAGATTTTATCGTGGGGTTTCAAGCCGGCCTCCTCGGCAAGGTTGTTCTTATCCACCGCGATAATCTGCAGCGAGTGCGCTATGTCGCCCGTTTCCTTATGTGTAAAATCGACGCTCTGCGGGACGTAAAATTTAACGCCGTAGCGCATCTGGCAGACGTTCCTGTTGAGCCAGCCGCGCAGCCCCTCCTCACCCGTCATAACCTTCAAAAGCGGGATAAGCGATACAAAGCTCAGCGATAAAAGCGCAGACACGAGCATCGCGCTTATCACGACGACGATGATTCGCGGCCACTGAGGCCAGATATATTCGAATACGCGTTTGAACGATTTCACTCGAACCTCTCAATAAAGGATGATTGATAATCGATTATTGATTATTGAAGTATAACACTATCAGACACAAGAGAAATCGTCAAGCGCAAAAGCCGTCTCGCGAATCCCTTGCGCAATAATATGCCGTTAGGGGCCGGGCGGAGTGTCATTTTCGACCGGAGGAAACCGATACCATAAGTTCTGTTTAGAATAATACGGGAAAAATACTATAAATCCGGTGCTATCCTGCGTGCTGAGAACAATAAGCGAGCCGTCGAGGGCCCTGCTTAAGCGGACAGAATTGGCATAACTCCACATACCGATTCCGCCTGGGTAACCGCTGATGGCGCCGGTTGACTCGCTTTGAGCTATACTGAAAAAGCCCTTTTTGCAGGAGCCGGAATAGCCCATATCTGTGCGCCATTTGGCAAAAGGTTGGCCATCTTTAAGCGATATAATTTCAATTATGTTTTGCGCCCCTGAAGCCGACGGATTTGTAAGTTCCCTTCTTTCAATAACGACGCTGTCCGCCAGGGCGTAACAGGGGTCATTATTATGCAAAAACTGTGATAAAGATACTTTGCCTTTCAACTCGCCTTTGGTCGTAAAAGCTTCACCCTTATCTGAAAAACTACCCTCTATACACGGACACTTTTTGAAATTTTCAACGCCCGCAGAAAGAGGAGGCAGTTGGGCCGGATACTCGGGAGGGAACGCACAGCCAATCAGAACCAGTGCTGATACTGGAATCAGCAAAAAAAGAAAATATGTTCGCAGGCATCGCAGGCAAACCGATATTTGCTTTTCTGAATCCGGACAGGTCGGCATTTTTACCCCGGAGGTTCGGAATTATTATTTTGTTGCGGGTTTGACCGGTCTGACTTTGAACGCCCCTCTGCGACGGGGGGAAAGCGATACCACAGGTATTTCTCGTAAAAATACGGAATTATCCAGACAAAACTGCCGGCATAAAAAGTTTTATCAAGGACAATAAGGGAGCCATCCGTAGATTGTTTAAGCATAAGATTGCATTGACCTCCGCCGTATCCCGTAATGCCGACACGGCTGTCCTTTTCAGTTACTCCATATATCACCACAAATCCATTTTCACAGCGGCACAAATTGTTTTTATCCGGCAAGTTTACCCACCACGAAGCGTATGGCCGGCCTTTTTCGAGCGAATTAATCTCGAGCAGACCCTGTTCAGGGCCTTCCACAACAATGCTGTCGGCCAGTGCGAAACAGGGGTCGTTATTATGCATAAACTGTGACAGCGATACTATACCGGCCGGTTTGCCTTTGGGAGTGAATACCTCGCCCTTGTCCGAATAGTGTCCAGCGATGCGCGGGCACCGGCCGTCTTCGGCATCGACGGAGGCAAGAGGCGGCAACTGGGCAGGATAGTCAGGGAATCCGCAGCCGGTTATCAACTGCATAAAAGCTCCGGCAGCCAAAAATGCGAAAAGCACCCGCAAGCAGCAGCGGCGCCGTTTGTTAAGAGTTCTGATGTTTTGCGGCTCCATTCTTTTTTCCTGCCGGCAGAAATCTTATCCTACGCTGCAAAAAATATCAAGCTGCATCCTTTTTGTATTTGGCTTCAAAAACCTGCGATTGACTGATTGAACACCGACTGCTATCCTGTCGATTCTTTTAAGGAAAACGTAAATGAAAATTGACCGGCTGGTGCTCGGTGATTTCGAGACGAATTGTTATATTCTGCGTAAAAGCGGCGACGCGACCGAATGTCTGCTTATAGACACGGGACTTGATGTCGAGCCGCTGCTGGAATACCTCGACAAATATAAGCTTAAGCCCGTCGCGGCGGTTATCACTCACGGGCATATCGACCATATCGCGGGCATCGATACTTTGCGGAAAAAATATCCGTCGATGGCGGTCTGCATTCACAAGGCCGACGCCCGACTTCTGACCGATGCTGTGAGCAACTTATCTTTTATGACAGGCGAACCGGTTACCGCGGGTTCAGCCGACTATCTTGTTGAGGACGGGCACATACTCGACTTTGCAGGCGTCAAACTGCGCGTAATACACACGCCGGGGCATACACCGGGAGGAATCTGCCTTTACGCGGAAGCAGAGGGTTTGATATTTGGCGGCGACACGCTTTTTGCCGGCTCAATCGGCAGGACGGACTTCCCCGGCGGCGATATGGAACTGCTCGTCGAGGGCATAAAACAGAAACTGCTCACTTTGCCTGAAAAAACGGTCGTTTATCCCGGCCATGGGCCGCAAACAACAATAAAACGAGAAAAAGCAGAAAATCCCTTTCTTCAATAAAAATGAGCACAACAACATCCAGCTCCAAATATCTGCCGGCCGTACTGAGCTGCATAGGAACACTTTTATGCTGGTCAAGCGCGCCATTATTTATCAAATATCTGACGGGACCTCTGGATTTATGGACGCAGAACCTGCTGCGATATGCCTCGGCGATGCTGTTCTGGCTTCCGTTTCTGATTGCTGAAATGAGAACCGGCCGTCTGCCCGGGGCGGTCTGGAAAAGGGCGCTACTGCCTTTTATCCCCAACTTTATTATGCAAAACTTATGGGCGGCGGCGTTTTACTACATCGACCCTGGATTCGCGTCGCTATTATCGACGACGGCGTTTTTGTGGGTCATTATATTGTCGATTATATTTTTCGCAGAGGAAAGACGTCTGCTGACCAACCGGCTTTTCCGTCTGAGCATTCTGTTGTCGATTGTCGGACTGGCAGGAGTGATACGGTTTCACCCTGCGTTTATGAAGTCATTTACAAAAATAGGAATTGCGATAGTCCTGTTCTACGGTCTTATATGGGGTTTCTACGCGGTGGCGGTAAAAATCGCTTTTCGCAATATCGATTCGAGGACGGGTTTTTCAGTCGTCAGCATTTATACCACCATTGGCTTGTTTGTCCTGATATTGTTCAAGGGCCAGCCCGCCAAATGCCTCGAAATGTCTGCGGCGGGGTGGACGGCAACGGTAGTTTCGGGGATTACCGGCATTGCCCTCGGGCATGTTTTGTATTACACTTCGATTCGCCGGCTCGGCTCGACGACGCCGTCGCTTGTCCAGCTTACACAGCCGTTTGTCGTCGCAATCATTTCTTATTTTACCTTCAAAGAAGTGCTGAATCCGCTGCAGTGGGTCTTCGGAATCTTTCTGATAGCCGGCGCGGCTCTGGCGATACTTGCTGAAAAGAAACTCGCCCCTCCAACAATCTGACAATTATCCGAGATACTATTCAAAATTATTGTAGTATTCCGGTTTGCCGTCGTCAGTGTCGTAGCGGGTAGTATCAACGGCAGCGGAATCGACTCTAATTCGCTCGATACGCTCGGCCTTTTTGCTCAGCGAATCAACCGTTACGATTATGCCGTTGATTTTAACATCGCCGGTTGCGACCTCGAAAGGCACGGGCATCCGCGTTCGGAATGATTTGATGACGCTTTCGACGCCCCGGCCGATTATCGAGTCGTGCGCCCCCGTCATACCGATATCGGTGATATAAGCGGTGCCCTTGGGCATTATTTTCTCGTCGGCAGTCGGAACGTGAGTATGTGTCCCGAAAACGCAGCTTACCCTGCCGTCAAGGTGATAGCCCATTGCTATTTTTTCGCTGGTCGCCTCAGCGTGAAAATCAATAAAAATAATTTCCGCCTGTGAGCTGACTTTCGGCAATAATTTATCAATCGTGTTATAGGGGCATTCCGCAGGTTTCATAAAAAGCCGGCCGATAAGGGGGATAGCGGCCACCGTCGGCCCTTTGCCTGTTTTGTAAAGAGCGACGGTTTTGCCCGACGCGAGCTCCGACCAATTTGCGGGCCTTGCGATATTGCCTGCCGTCTCGAGCGTTTCGACGATTTCTTTTTTGCGATAGGTGTGGTCGCCTAAGGTGATTAAATTTACGCCGTAGTGCAGCAGCTTTGTGTATATCTGCGGGGTAATACCTGAGCCGCCGGCAGTGTTCTCAGCGTTGGCGATAACGCAGTCAATTTCGCGCTTTTCGACAAGCTCCTTGAGCTTTTCGGCCAGAATCTTTCTGCCGGGCCTTCCGACTATGTCGCCGATGCACAAAACATTCAGTTTCATAAAATCGTCTCTCGTTATTCGGCCCTCGGCCCCCGAGCGACGAGGGCCGAGCGACGAACTACGGTTTATCTTGCGTATTCGATGCAGCGCAATTCGCGTAACAGCGTTACCTGAATTTCGCCTGGGTAAGTCATTTCGGCTTCAACTTTTTTGGCGATGTCGCGCGCGATTTTCGCGGCCACCTCGTCAGGCACCTTCTCGGCGTTGACTATAACACGGATTTCGCGTCCCGCCTGAATAGCGTATGCATTCTCGACGCCGGGGAAGCTGTTGGCGATTTCCTCGAGCTTTTCGAGCCGCTTGATGTATCTTTCGAGAGTTTCCCTTCGGGCGCCGGGCCTCGATGCGCTAATTGCATCGGCGGCGGAAATCAGCACCGTATAGGGATTGTCAGGCGGCAAATCGCCGTGATGGCCCTCGACTGCGTTGAGTATCACGGGCGACTCGTTAAACCTTCTCAGGAAATTTGCCCCGATAGCAGGGTGGCTGCCTTCTATTTCGTGATCGAGGGCCTTACCGATATCGTGCAGTAATCCTGCGCGGCGGGCGATTGAGCCGTCAAGACCAAGCTCGTCGGCCATCACCTGCCCCAAAAACGCGACCTCGACCGAGTGTCGAAGCACGTTCTGACCGTAGCTTGTCCGGTAATTGAGCGCGCCAATCATACTCATCACGCGGTTATTGAGGCCGCGGACGTTGGTCTCGACTGCAGCGTCTTTACCAAGCTGCAGGACCTTGGCGTTGATTTCCTTTTTAACTTGCGCCACAAGCTCCTCGATTCTGGATGGGTGAATACGCCCGTCCTGAATCAGCCGTTCCATTGAAAGCCGTGCAACCTCGCGCCTGACCGGGTCAAAACCACTGACGACAATCATTCCGGGGGTATCATCAACGATAACATCCACACCGGTCGCTTTTTCAAAAGCCCGTATATTTCGGCCTTCCCTGCCGATTACCCGCCCTTTCATATCGTCGTTGGGTATCTCGACCGTCGAGACGGTAACCTCAGTGGTCTGCTCGGCCACATATCGCTGAATGGCTGTGCTGATAATCTCCCTGCTTTTGTCGGCTGCCTTTTCCGCCGCTTCTTCGGTTTTTCGCTGAATCAAGGCCGACATCTCAAGCTCGCACTCATCTTCGAGCCGTTTAAGCAGCATCTCTTTGGCTTCGTCGATGCTCATCGCAGTCATTTTCAAAAGCTGGTTTTTCTGCTGAGCAATAACCGCGGTGAGCTGCTTATCCTTGAGGTCAACATTTTGCAGGCGTCTTTCAATCTCCTTTGCCTGCTCTTCGAGGGCCTTTTCCTTATGCCTTGTCTGCTCAAGCTGCTTGTCGAGGGCGTCCTCGCGTTTGGTGAGCCGAAGCTCCGTTTCTTTTAATTCCGCGCGAATCTGGTTGGCTTCGGCGGTAAACTGCTCCCTTTTCTTGATAGCTTCGGCGGCCGCCTCAATTTGTGCCGCCTTGATTATGTTCTCCGCTTCCTTGTTTGCGCCGTCCAGTTGCCGTTCGATATCCTCGTGAAGGGTCTTGGTTTTGGCCCGGTTGATAAACCAGACGGCTATCCAGGTTATCGAGACCCCGATAAAAATTCCGGCAACAACGGCAAGGATAGCGGAGAGGTCAACCTGCATTAGTATCTCGTTCATATCCTGCCTTCCTAAAAATCTGAAAATACAATCTTTCTGCCGAACTAAATCGCGGGATAGGATATGAAACGGAAAAGCGACACTTGGCCCAAATCGGCCGAAGCCCGTGAAATGCCTGAACGGAAGAAAA
>CAYLXJ010000091.1:2627-8104 GCA_964387385.1 uncultured Pirellulales bacterium | reverse complement strand
ATGGGCAGAGAAATGATAGTATGGATTGAAAAAACGCTGCTTTCCGCCGTCAAAATAAGTGATACACAATGATATAGTATGATACAGTTGCATTATTCAGCTTAAAAACGAAGTGTATCATTGTGTATCATAGTTTATCATAGTTAATCAGGGTTTTGTGCCGTGTCCGCCGTAGGCTTTGCCGATGGCGAAGAAAGTCGGCAAAACGCCGGCGAGCCGGTATGAAATTCTTTGTTTGCAAAAAGTTGCCTGCGGGGTATAATCCGGTGTTCGAGATGTCCTGATAATGAAGATAAGGCAAATTATTATCGTAATAGCGGTTTGTGCGGCAGCGGGGTGTTCGCCGGCGCGGCGGGGGTCTGCGTCTAAGCCGGCGGGAGTGTATCGTCTCAGCGGGACAGGCGAACTAAAACAGGCGGGCGACACACAGGAAGAGCAGTTCCTGCTTCGCGTGGCGGAAATGAAACGTCTGGTCGATGCGGGAAAACCCGACGAGGTCGAGCAGGCCATAAGTAATTTAAGGGCCGACTTTCCTGAAATTGCCGGAGCTGATTTCAACGTCTTTAGCGACGGCGAAATCCTGCTGGCAAAAGGCAAACTGACCAAGGCATACAGGAAATACGAGAAGTTTTTAGACGATTACCCGACAAGCCCGCTGCGAGACGCGGCGCTCGAGAGGGAATTCGGCATAGCAAGCGATGGTCTTGCAGGGCGAAGGAAGAGGGTGCTTTTGATATTCAATTTGAGCAGATACGACGAAGGCATCAAGATAATGGAAAAAATCGCCGACCGCACGGGCACGACCGAAACCGCGCAGCGTGCCTCGCTGGCCGTCGCTGCTTTTTACGAGAAGCGCCGCAAATTCGACGAGGCCTATCACAAGTGGTCGGAAATACAGACGCGCTGGCCTACGGGTCAGCTTGCCAAGGACTCGCTTGAAGGTATGGCAAGGACCAAATACGCGGCGTTTCGCGGGCGTGAATATGACACAAGCGGCCTGATTAGCGCTAAAAGTTATTACGAGAATTATAAACTTCGCTACCCGGACGACGCTGAAAAACTTCAGGTCAACGATATTCTGCTGCGTATAAACGAGCAGATGGCCGACAAGCAGCTCGCCGTAGCCCAGTATTACGACAGGACCGGAAGCAAAGGCCCTGCGAATATGTATTATCAGATGGTCGTCGATGATTATCCCGATAGTAAAGCAGCGGCGAAGGCAAAAGAACGGCTAAGTGAAAAGTAGAAGACAGATGACAGATGACAGAAGACAGAAGACGGAAGTGAAAAGGCAAAAAGCGACAGGCAGAGAGCGAAAGTACTGCCCTCTGTTCTCCGTCATCTGTCTTCTGGTATTAGCAGGCTGCGGAGGTTACAGCAGCAAATCGCTGTATCCCGACGACGTCGGGACTGTTTACGTCGAGATGTTCGATAATCAGAGCTTCAGACGCGGGATAGAATATGAGCTGACCGACGCTCTGGCCAAGCGCATAGAAGCGCAGACGCCTTATAAAATCGTTACAAGCAGAGACCGTGCCGACACTATTATAAGCGGCCAGATTGTGCAGGCAAACGAGTCGGTCCTGTCAACCGAGAGAGAGGTGGGCAGGGCGCTGGAAAAAAGCGTCGAACTGCACGCGGTTGTTACCTGGAAAAACCTGCGAACCGGCGAGCTTTTGATTGATAATAAAAGGGTGAGCGCATCGGCAAGCTTTTCAGAATGGCAGAACCAGGATTTTATTTACGGCTCAGTCATTGCGGCAAACTCGCTTGCTGATAAAATCGCAGAAAGTATGGAAACCGGCTGGTAAAAAGCCGGGATTTTTATAATAAGCGGGAAAAATGGCGAATAACAGAAAAAAAACAGCCGGAAAAAAACGGTTCGAGGATATGAAACCCATTGGTAAAGGCGCGTCGGTAAACAGGAGAGGGCCTTTTAATCTTCTTATAGCAGGTGTAATTTTACTTGCCGTGTTGTTTGTAACGACCAGGTGGTATGAACAACGCACAATGTCTTTGCAGTATTCTGATTTTATAAAACATCTCGAAAAGGGCCATATCGAGGAGGTAACAGTCGGCGATACGGAGATTCGCGGCCAATTTAACGAGGCAGGCGTCGAAAGCCAGGGCAAAGCCGGTGTCAAATCGTTCACTGTCGATTACAAGCCGGATGTCGAAGGCGAGCTGCTCGCCAAAGCCCTGCGGGAAAGCGGCGTCAAATACAAGTACACAAAGGAGCGCATCTGGCTGCAGTTTTTGTTAAGTATGGTCGTTCCCCTGTTATTTATCGGGTTTCTTTTATACCTGATGTTCGCGCGTAACCTCCGAAGCGGGGCGGGCGGTATGCTGATGAGCTTCGGCAGGAGCAAGCACCGACTGCATGACAGGGAGCGGGTCAAAATCACGTTCGAGGACGTCGCGGGTATCGACGAGGCAAAAGACGAGGTTGCCGAAATTATAGAATTTCTCAAGAACCCCAAAAAGTTCCAGCGTCTTGGTGGTCGCATCCCGCGGGGCGTTTTGCTGGTCGGGCCTCCCGGCTGCGGAAAGACGCTATTAGCAAAAGCAATCGCCGGCGAGGCCGACGTGCCGTTTTTCAGCATTTCAGGCAGCGATTTTGTAGAGATGTTCGTCGGCGTTGGCGCATCGCGCGTGCGGGACTTGTTCAAGCAGGCCAAAGACAACGCCCCCTGCATCATATTTCTCGATGAAATTGACGCGGTCGGCAGAAGACGAAGCGCGAGCTTTGTCGGAGGCGGTCACGACGAACGCGAGCAGACACTTAACGCAATCCTTGTCGAGATGGACGGATTCGATACCGATGACCAGGTGATTGTGATGGCGGCCACCAACCGCTCGGACATACTGGACACCGCTCTTACTCGACCGGGCAGGTTCGACAGGCAGGTGGTTGTGCCTTTGCCGGATTTGAAAGGCCGGCTGGAAATTCTGGGCGTCCACGCCAGAAAGGTCAAGTTAGGCCCTGACGCCAATCTCGAACGGCTGGCCCGCGGAACGCCGATGTTCAGCGGTGCGGATTTGGCGGCGATTATCAATGAGGCGGCGCTTGCGGCGACTATGGCAAACAAGGACGCAATCGAGCTGGCCGACCTCGAAGAGGCGAGGGACAAGGTGCGATGGGGGCGGGCCAAAAAAAGCAGAGTGGTTGACCAGATGGAAAAAAACATTACCGCCTTTCACGAGGCAGGTCATACCCTTGTCCAGTCATTGTTGAAGGACGCCGACCCGCTGCACAAAGTCAGCATTATCCCGAGAGGGCCGATGGGCGGGGCGACTTTCGCTTTGCCGGAAAAGGACAGGACGATATTTACCAAGAAATATTGTATGGCGCTGCTGCAGGTGTGCTTCGGCGGCAGGATTGCCGAGGAGATGTTCTGCGAGGACATATCAAGCGGCGCGCAGTCCGACATTCAGCAGGCGACGCGAATCGCCAAACAAATGGTGCTGACGTGGGGTATGAGCGAGCGGCTGGGGCCTGTCAGCTACGATTCCGATTCAGGTCTGCAGGATATATATTACGTGATGCCGGGGGAGAAGGAATACTCAGAAAAAACCGCCGAGGCCATCGACGGCGAGGTTAAAAGGATTACAGACGAGGCATATCACAGTGCCAGAGAGCTTATCGAGCAAAACAAGGACAAGCTCGAACGGATTGCAAAAGCGCTCCTGAAATATGAGACATTGGACGCCGAAGACGTAAAAACCATTCTGCAGGGGGGCGGCCTCGACAAGCCGACGGTCTCGGATTTGTTGGCCGCCGAGCACGCTAAAAGCAAAGAATCGAAAGAAAAGCAGGAAGAAGACAAGCAGTAATTATTTTCTATTTTTTATTTTCGATTTTCTATTTGTGACTTATGCGCCGCAAAATTTTTACGGTTTTGTTAATTTTGGTATTAGCGACCGCTGTGACTGTTCTGGCCGGGCAGAAACAGAAGGTTGATGTAGTTACTTTCTGGGCCGAGCAGCAGTACGAAGCAGTTGCGCCTGGCGGCAAAGGCGCAATCGCGATTCATTTCGAACTCGAGAAGGGCTGGCATTTTTACTCCTCTGCAGAGACGGCCCCTGGCGGTATGAATTTAAAACTCGACCCCAATACGCACGGGGACAATTTTCTTAAATTTCAGGAGCCGGTATTTCCCAAAGCGGACCTGCTTTATGACGAAGCGCTGAAGAAAAATATCGAGGTCATTGGCGGTGTTTTTGCTGTGTACCTGCCGTTCGAGGTTTCTGTCGATGCGCCGGAATCGAAAACCGTAATTATTGATATCGGTATAAAAGGAGCGGTCTGCACTGAGACGCAGTGTCGTATTCCCAATTTCGGCAGTGTCAGGACTGAGGTAAAAATATCGAAGGATGCCGCAGGCGAGCAGCCGAAATTCGTCGTTCCTGAGCCGCCGCCGAAACCGGCGATAACGGCACGCGCCGCCGGCGAGTGGGCAAGTTACTCGTTTGGGGCTGCGCTGGTCCTGGCGTTCGCGGCGGGGCTGTCGCTGAACATTATGCCCTGCGTCTGGCCTGTGCTGCCCATAATAATTATGCGGCTCGTCGAGAACGCCAGACAAAGCAGAGGCAGGTCCGTAACAATGGGGCTTACATTTTGTTTTGGGATACTGCTTTTCTTCGCGTGCCTGGCCGGGGCGAATATTGTTTTGCAGATGTTTTTCGGCCAGGTCCTGCAATGGGGCGACCAGTTGCGAAGTCCTGTGTTTCTTACGGTAATGGCGGAAATCCTGGTTTTGCTCGCGGTATTTATGTTCGGTTTATTTACGATAAATGTCCCCTCGTCGCTTGCGGCCAAAGGCGGCGAGTCCCGGGGGTACGCCGGTGCGGTAGGAATGGGATTTCTTGCGGCGATACTGAGCACGCCGTGCAGCTTCGGGATATTAGCCGCTGCGTTCGCATGGGCGCAGACGCAGCCGCCGGCGCCGGCGACAATCGCGATTATAGTAATCGGTATCGGTATGGCGGCGCCTTATGCGCTCCTGACTGCCATTCCGGCGTTATTGAAAAAAGCCCCGAAGCCGGGACGCTGGATGGAACTTTTCAAGCAGACCATCGGCTTTATACTTCTTGTTATCGCGGTAAAGCTTATCGCCGCGCTGCCCGCCGAGCGGCGAATCGGTGTATTGTATTTCTCGATTGTACTTGGTTTTTGTGCCTGGATGTGGTCGGGCTGGGTGAGTTTCAGTGCACCTGCTATGCGGCGATGGGGCGTCAGATTAATTGCTTTTGTATTGGTTGCCGTGGCAGGCGTTATATTTTTACCGGGGCCAAAGCAATCGCTTATCGACTGGCAGAAATACGATTCAGACGCTGTAAAGGAATCGCTTGCCGAAAACAAGCCGGTCCTCATAAAGTTTACAGCCGACTGGTGTCTAAGCTGTCAGGTCGTCGAAAAAACCGTTTACACGCGCAGGGACATTGCGGATTTGATAAAACAAAAACGAGTTGTCGCA
>CAYLXJ010000091.1:0-2617 GCA_964387385.1 uncultured Pirellulales bacterium | reverse complement strand
AGCGAATATCCCGCCACTTTCGCATTGAAGGAAATCTACAAAGAGCCGGGTATCCCCGTAAGCATACTGCTTTTGCCGGACGGCGAATCGATGCGATGGCGGGGTATTGCCTTCGGCGACGAATTGAAATCGGCCCTCGAAAAACTGCCTTAAAAATGACGAAAGCTAAATTTAAGGTGAATAAAAAGGAAGCGGCCCGGCGCGTCAAAAAAATACTGCCGATTCTCAAAAAGCAGTATCCCGGCGCGACGGTTGCTCTGCGGTTCGGCAATCCCCTCGAATTACTCATAGCAACGATACTCTCGGCCCAGTGCACCGACGTTCGGGTGAATATGGTAACGCCGGGCTTGTTCAAAAAATACAAATCCGCGGAGGACTGGGCCAAAGCCAAACTCGAGGCAATCGAAAATGATATACGAAGCACCGGCTTTTACCATAATAAGGCAGTCAGCATCAAAGGTGCCTGCCAGGCGATAATCGAGAAATTCAAAGGCCGCGTGCCTGAAACTATCGATGAGCTTGTTACGCTGCCCGGCGTGGGAAGAAAGACAGCCAATTGCGTCCTGGCAAACGCCTTCGGACAGCCGGCGATAATGTGTGATACGCACGTAATTCGCCTGAGCCGTCGTTTGCAGTTGTCTGAAAATTCAGACCCTGTAAAGCTTGAGTTCGATTTAGCCGAAATAATCCCTAAGAAGGACTGGACCGTTTTCAGCCATACGCTGATACTTCACGGACGAAATGTATGCATCGCGAGAAAGCCGATTTGCGAAAAATGTGCAATATCGAAATGCTGTCCCTCGGCTTTCAAGCCGGAATTGTGGTAGAAATGCGTTGAACGGTTGCGGTTACGCGGCTCGTATCGTCAATCGTGTTTCGGTTACGTTTTTGACGACGCTTAACGATGAACGCAACCGACACGGAGCCAAGCGAAGGGCCCGCTTCGGAAACGAGCAGCGCAACCGATAGACGAAAAACGATTTTAAGGAGTTTAAAGTGTTGCCAACAATAACAAGTCAGCCGGTAGAGGACCTTTGGCGGATATTCAGGATAATGGCGGAATTTGTCGAGGGCTTTCAGGAGCTATCGACCGTAGGGCCTGCGGTATCGATTTTCGGCTCGGCCCGGATTGACCGCGAGCACAAGTATTACAAGCTTGCCCAGAAGACCGCTTATGAGCTTACGCAGGAGGGTTTTGCCATTATCACGGGCGGCGGCGGCGGGATTATGGAGGCCGCAAACAAAGGCGCAGTTGCCGCAGGCGGCAAGAGCGTCGGGTTGAATATCGAGCTTCCCAAGGAGCAGCTTCCCAACGAATATCAGAATATATCGCTGAGTTTCCGATACTTTTTCTGCCGCAAGGTTATGTTCCTCAAATACGCACACGGTTTTATCGCCTTCCCAGGCGGCTACGGCACAATGGACGAATTTTTCGAGTCCGCCGTGCTGATTCAAACCCTTCGCCAGGCGTCCTTTCCCATCGTTCTCGTGTGCAGGGATTTCTGGCAGGGGCTGATTGACTGGATGGCGGAGAAAATGCTTAAAGAAAACGATTTCATAGTCGAAAAAGACCTGCACGTCTTTTCGCTCGTCGATGAGCCGGAGCAAGCCGTTAAAATCATAACCGACTTCAGGGCCGCCCAGGGTCAGGCAGGCCTCCAGCTGCCCGGCGGCATGAAAACGGCTTAGTTTCAAATCCTGTTATCAGTTGCGTTAGTTATTGTGTATAATGGTAACAGAGTAAGAATGGACGTGAGAAATGCCGACGATACTTAGATGGAAAGGTTACAGATTTTTCTTTTTTTCAAACAAAGGCAATCCCGCAGAGCCGGTACACGTTCATATCAGAAAAGGAGAAAGCGTAGCCAAGTTTTGGTTACAGCCGGTTGTGGCTCTGGCTGAATCATATGGTATGAGTCCGCAGGAGCTTAACAAGCTTCAAAAAGTAGTTGAAAACAACGCGAAAATTACAAAAAGGGCTTGGTATGAATGCTTTGGCGATTGAGGCAATAGTAACGAGTGTTTCTTTTGACTCCGACAATATGTGGGTCGAGCTGGCCGACGGCAGGAAACTCGGTGTGCCTTTGGCTTATTTTCCGCGCCTTTTGCACGCAACACCTCGTCAGCGTAAAAACTACATAATCAGCGGCGGCGGCACCGGCTTGCATTGGGAAGATATTGACGAGGACATCTCCGTAAAGTCCCTTGTTATGGGAATCGGCGACAGAACAAAACCGCATTTGCCGCGAAGAACGACGACACGAAAATCTTCTCGTTCGGCTCGATGGTAGTCCGTTTTAAAATGTGCTTAAAAAGAGGAGCCGGACCTGATAAAGAACAAGGAATCCGCCGGCAGAGACAAAGACCTGCTTGACGTCAAATATCTCAAATCGACCGAATAACAATGCGACGCCAAATGAACCCCACGAGAAGATTAAAAAAATTCAGGCAAAAGGACGTTGGCAGGATTTGTTCCTGGATGAAATCCTATAGGGCCTTAGTGCAGTGGGCGGGGCCGATTTTCTCCTGGCCTATGAGTCAAAAACAATTTCGTGAGCACCTGCGAGCGGCCAAGGCAATAAAGCCGACGCTATATACTTTTGGTCTTTATCGCGGC
>CAYLXJ010000090.1:0-8207 GCA_964387385.1 uncultured Pirellulales bacterium | reverse complement strand
CATCTGCTACAACAACGCCCGCAATTACTTCCCGATGCAGATTAAGGAATAGCAAAGGGAAAAGCTGGAGGGAAGATTCAGCTCTTTTGCTGGTTTATAATGTTTTCGGGTACGCCGTTCTGTTTGAGTCCCGGCCGCTTTAAACAGGGGATTGCCAAATCTGATAAATATGCTATTATCCATACCTTGTATTTACTGGACGTTTAATATAGGAGAGCGCTGTGCTTTGTATTATTTTAAGGGCGGCCAAAGGAAGGTTTACGGATGTGACAGGTTTTGAACCGCCGGTGCGGTCCTAATTCTCGACAGTTGCAGGGTTTATGTCCTGCCGAAATATATGAACCGAAACATTCTGATATGGGAAAGGAAGAAACTTATGAGAAAGCAGTTAGCGGCAATCGTCGTTATTTTAGTTGCGGTGTTTGCCTTTTGCGCTGCAGGGATTACGCAGGCGGCCGATCCGCCGACCATTAAGGTCGGGGCCATTTTCGCAGTAACAGGCCCGGCGGCTAATCTCGGCGGACCCGAGGCGAAGACCGCGGAAATGCTGGTTGAGAAGATAAACAACCAGGGCGGAGTAAACGGCAGTAAAATCGAGCTAATCGTAAAAGATTCAGGCAGCAAGCCCGAAAACGCCATTTCTCTGGCCAAACAGCTTATTGAGGAAGATAAGGTTCTGGCTATAATCGGGCCATCGACAAGCGGTGAGACGATGGCAATCAAGAATATCTGCCAGGAGGGAAAGACCATTCTTCTTTCCTGTGCGGCCGCTGAAGACATAGTAAATCCGGTCGCAAGTTACGTTTTTAAGACGCCTCAAAAAGACAGCGATGCAGTAAGACGGATTTTTGAGGTTATGAAGGCAAAGGGCATCGCCAAAATCGGCGTGATAACAAGCAACGACGGCTTCGGCATCGCCGGCGGCAAGCAGCTTGCGAATCTGGCCGGGGAATACAGCATCACCATCGCTATTTCAGAGGCATACGACAAGCAGGAAACCGACCTTACCGGGATTCTCACCAAAGTCAAAGGCGCTGAAGTTCAGGCCGTGGTCAATTGGTCGATTGTTCCGGCGCAGAGTTTGGTCGCCAAGAATATGAAGCAGATTGGTTTTGATGTGCCCCTGTTTCAAAGTCACGGCTATGGGAATATCAAGTATGTCCAGGCGGGCGGCGAGGCGGCAAACGGCACGATATTTCCCTGCGGACGGCTGCTTGTAGCGGGTGTTCTGCCCGACGACCATCCTCAGAAAAAGCTGCTTGCTGAGTATAAAAAGGACTATGAGGACAAATTCAAGGAAGACGCCAGCACCTTCGGCGGCCACGCATACGACGCAATATTGATTCTCGTCGAGGGAGTCAAAAAGGCCGAAAGTACAGATAGCGCAAAGGTCCGCGACGCCATTGAGAACCTTCAGGGTATTGTAGGGACGGCGGGTATATTTAATTTCTCGTCAACGGACCACAATGGCCTTGATAAGGGCGCCTTTGAAATGCTGACCGTAAAGGACGGTAAATTTGTAATATATAAGGATTAATTCCGGCCTGTTCATTTTAAAGCAGAAGCCGAACAGTAATGAATCTTGCTCTGGTCGTACAGTATTGCTTCGCAGGCATAACCGTTGGAAGCATCTATGCCATTGTTGCCATCGGTTTTAACATTATTTACAACACAACCGGGATAATCAATTTCGCCCAGGGCGAGTTTCTTATTGTCGGGGCGATGACCGCTATCGGCCTGCATAAGTTTATGCCGCTGCCGGCCGCTGTTATTCTGGCGGTCGCGATTACGACGATTATCGGCGGGCTGATTGAACTTGTTTTTATCAGGCAGGTTCGAAACGCCTCAGTTTTGCGCCTTATCGTTATCACTATCGGCATCTCGATATTGATGCGGGAGGCGATGCTGCATATATGGGATGAGAAGGTCAGGTCGCTTCCATATTTTACAGGAACCTCGGTATCCTCGATTTCAATACTCGGCGCGCATATCTCGCCGCAGGTTTTGTGGGTATTGGGCGTCAGTGCCGTTATCGTGATGGGGCTGACGCCTTTTTTTCGCTTTACACTGACAGGCAGGGCTATGAGGGCCTGTGCCGACGATAGAATGGCGGCCCAGCTTTGCGGCATAAACGACAAGTGGATGGTAACGCTTTCTTTTATGCTTAGCGCCGGCATCGGTGCCTTGGCCGGCTGTGTCATCTCACCGGTCACGCAGACGCAATATGATATGGGGGCGCCTCTGGCAATTAAAGGTTTTACCGTGGCAATCCTAGGGGGATTGGGAAACAGTATGGCTGCGGTTGTTGCCGGATTAATGCTGGGGCTTGTTGAGGTCTTCGTGATGAGCCAGTTTGATAGCGCCTATAAGGAGGCCGTTTCAATCGTAATACTGCTGTTGATTCTTGTATTCAGGCCCAGCGGTATGTTCGGCAAACAGGAGATAGCCGCTATGAGGTCAATATGACAAAATTTCGCGGTTATATACCGGTTGTCGCCGTCGCTGCAGGCGTGATTATCCTGCAGGTTTTGCTCTCACAGGCGGGCGCTACTTACTATATGACGCAGATTACTATGTCGGCCTATTACGCACTGGTTGTAGTTGGATTGTGTCTGCTTATGGGCTATGCCGGGCAGGTATCGCTGGGGCACGCGGGTTTTTTTGCCATCGGGGGATATACGACGGCTGTTTTGACCACGCTGAATCTTATTGCGTATCGTGATACGTCGGCGCTCGGCTTTTTGTGCTCGCTTGGCTTGGTTTTTCAAAGACAGGACATATACGGCGCCGATATTCTGTCTTTTACGCCCTGGGTGGCTTTCATAGCGGCGATGCTGCTGGCACTTGTAATCGCTTTTTTAATCGGGCTGCCGGTCATTCGTCTCAAGGGACACTATCTTGCTATGGCAACGCTCGGTTTTGGCCTGATTATATATCGCATTGTCCTCGGCTGTAGGATTTTCGGCCAGGCGGACGGCATTTCTAATATACCGCCTTTCAGGATTTTCGGCACGCTCGAGGTCAACGGGCGTGCGCCGTTCAGGATTATGAATTATTATATAGCGTGGTTTGCCGTCCTGGCGGCAATGGTTCTCGCTATTAATCTCGTCGGCTCGCGCGTCGGCAGAGCGCTTCGTTCTATTCACGAAAACGAGGAGGCGGCCCATTCGCTGGGAGTCAACACGTATCGTTATAAGTTGTTTGTTTTTGTTTTGAGTGCTCTTTTTGCCGCTGTGGGTGGTGTCCTGCTTACGCACTATAACGGAAGCATAGGCCCATCCGAAGTTACAGTTATGAAATCGGTGCGATATCTTGTTATCGTGGCGGTGGGCGGAATGGCAAACCTGTGGGGGGCGCTGTTTATGGGGATACTGCTGAATTTTCTCTCGCTGCGCGGCGTTTTCGGCTCGTTCGATGACGCGGTTTTCGGCGCTATTCTTATTGTTATTATGCTGTTTGCGCCTCAGGGCCTGCTGCGTATGCCCAGATTGCCTAAGCTGTTTTCTAAATTACCCCGGGTGGCGAATGACTGATACGCTTCTCGAAACAAAAGGATTGCATCGTTATTTTGGCGGCCTTCACGCCGTAAATGACATCAGCATCAGCGTTCCACAGGGCGCGATTAAGGCAGTCATTGGCCCCAACGGAGCGGGTAAAACAACGCTTTTTAACCTTATTGCCGGAACGATACAGCCGCACGGCGGCGAGGTAATTTTCAAAGGAGATAAAATCACTGCGATGAAACCGCACGCTGTGGCAGGCAGGGGTATCGCTCGGACTTTTCAGACAACCAAGCTTTTCGGCCATATGACTGTCCTTGAAAATGTAATGGTAGGCAGGCATTGTCGGACGCGATGCGGATTCGTTGCTGGTATGCTGAACCTGCCTCGCACCTGGCGGGAAGACAGGCGGACAAAAGACAAGGCGCTGGAGATACTTAACGACCTCGGCCTGACGTCGCATGCACACGATACCGCCTCGAATCTGCCTTTCGGCAGGCAGCGCCTCGTGGAGTTTGCCAGGGCGCTTGCGATGGAGCCGGTGCTTTTGCTGCTCGATGAGCCGGCCGCAGGGCTTAATATTTATGAAACCAAGGAGCTTGCAAAGCTTATTTTGTGGATTCGCGACAAGGGCGTTACCTGCCTGGTTGTGGAGCATGATATGTCGCTTGTTATGACAATCTGCGATGAAGTTGCCGTTCTTGACCAGGGGCGGAAAATTGCCGAAGGTTCGCCACGCGATATACAGCGAAATCCCGAAGTCATACGCATTTATCTCGGTGACAGCAATGCTCAAAATTCTGAATCTTGAGGCGGGATACGGCCCGCTGCGCGTTCTTAAGGGCATATCGCTGCACGTTTCGCCCGGCGAGGCCGTTGCAATTATCGGCGCCAACGGCGCGGGAAAGACGACGCTTCTCAAGACCATCGCCGGAGTCCTGAAATCACGTTGCGGCGAGATTGTGTTCAATAAGAGAAATATCAGCAATGCGCCGCTCAAAAAGATTGTCCAGATGGGCTGCTCGCTGGTTCCCGAGGGCCGGCACATTTTCAGCACAATGACAGTAAAGGAAAACCTTATTCTGGGTGCTTATATTCACCAGCGAGGGTCTGCCGCGAATGTTATCGCCGAGAGCTTAAAGCAGGTGTATAAGCTGTTCGGCATCCTCGAAGAAAGGTCGGACCAGCTTGCCGGCACGCTGTCGGGGGGCCAGCAGCAGATGCTCGCAATCGCAAGGGCGCTGATGTCGAGACCGAAACTGCTGATGATGGATGAGCCGTCCCTCGGCGTGGCGCCTGTCCTCGTGAAAAGCATTTACCAGACAATCGCCGACCTCAAACGGGATGGACTGACAATACTTCTGGTCGAGCAGAACGCCCGAGCGGCGCTTGCGCTTGCAGACAGAGGGTATGTATTCGAAACAGGACAAATTGTTCTCGAGGGAACCAGCCGCGAACTCCAGCGTAATCCGGAAGTTCAGCGGGCGTATCTCGGCAAGGAATACCGAAGAATTGATGAGTGAGGATTTTATGAGCCAGACAATATATTACAATCCCGATTGTGAGAAGATGCCGCGAGAAGATATCGAACAGCTACAGATAGAACGGCTGCAGTCCACGCTGAACAGGGTTTACCGCAACGTGGCCTTCTACCAGAGGGCTTTTGACGCTCACCGGGTCAATCTCGAAAAAATCAGGGATGCCCGCGCGCTGCGGGAACTGCCTTTTACGACGAGGGAGGACCTTCGTGTCAGCTACCCTTACGATATGTTCGCTGTCCCTCTTAAAGACATCGTGCGCATACATTCGACCTCCGGCACGACCGGCAAGCCCATAGTCGTGGGCTTCACCCGCGACGACCTTCGCAGCTGGACAGAGTGCACGTCGCGGCTTCTGGTCGCCGCAGGCCTGACGGAACACGAAGTTGTGCAGATTGCGCTGGATTATAATCTTTTCACCAGCGGTTTTGGTTTTCATCAGGGGGCCGAGCAGATAGGGGCTTCGGTCATACCCGCCTCGCTGACGGCAAGCGTCGAGAAGCAGATTATGATAATGCGTGATTTCAAGACGACCGTCCTGATAACGACGCCGAGTCACGCGGTCAATATCGCCGCGTCAATCGAGGGATTGCAGGTCCCGGTTGATTCACTTCGATTGCAACTGGGAATTTTCGCGGGTGAGCGATTGAGCGACCAGCTTCGCAGGCAGTTCGAGGAGCGTCTCGGTATTGTCTCGGCGGACACTTACGGTTTGGCAGAGATAATGGGGCCGGGCGTCGCCGGCGAATGTAATCAGCACGAGGGCCTGCATATAAATGAGGACCACTTTATCGTCGAGGTCATCAACCCGAGGACGCTGGAGCCGGTGGGCGTCGGCCCTGAAGGCGAGCTTGTATTGACGACCATTACCAAAGAGGGCTTCCCGCTGATTCGCTACAGGACGGGCGATATTACCTCGCTGAATCCGGAGCCGTGTGCCTGCGGCAGGACGTTTGTCCGCATGGCGGGCATAATGGGACGCACAGACGACCTTATCCGCCTGCGGGGTATTGAGTTTTTCCCTTCCCAAATCGAACAAATCCTTCGCGAGGTTGACGGCATAAGCCCGCATTATCAGATTATCCTCAGCCGTGAGGCAGGCGTCGATACGCTTGAAATTAAGGTGGAGGTCTCCGATAAGATTCCGTTCCTTGATACGGTTAAATCGCTTGAAAACCTGTGCTCTCAACTGTCAAAGCAAATCAAGAACGTTCTGGACGTGGAAGCTAAAGTTACACTTGTCGAGCCGAATACGCTTCGTCAGCTCGGTTCAAAAGCCCGCGTCATAGACAAAAGGCCCGGATAGCGATCGCAATTAAAGGTTATACAGTTCGTCGTCTTTTAGCAGCGTGAAGCCGACGGAGGAGATTACTTTCTGGGCCTGCACTGTCTGGGATTCGTCGATTTCGAGGCAGCAGACGCCTTGTTTGTGCGGCTGGAGGACAAAGCCGTAGGCGTCTTTGACGTTGATGTTGTTTTCGGCAAGGGCAGTAGTGAGGCGCTCGAAATTGCCGACCCTGTCGGGGATGGCGACCGCGAGGATTTCTTTCAATGCACAGGCGCAGCCGAGGTTTGCCAGCGAAAGATACGCCTGACTGGGATTGCTGACTATGAGCTTGACAAGGCCGTAGTCGCCTCTGTCTGAGACAGTAAAGGCCCTTATGTCGATGCCGTTTTCGCGCAAGCTTTTGGCCGCGGCACTGAGCCGGCCGGGACGGTTCTCAAGAAATATGGTCAGTTGTTTTGCCATTTTTTTCTTCCTATTCTTTAGGTCGCAGGTCAATAACGCGTTTTGCCTTGCCCTCCGAGACGGGGAGGGAATTCGGCTCGTGCAGTTCGACGGATGGATGCAGGATTATTGCCGAACGAAGCTCTTCGGTAATCTTTGCACGCAGGGTTTCGAGCTGTGCCGGCTCACCCAGAAACAGCTTGGGGTAGATTTCGACTTTGACGGTCAAATGGTCCAGCGCCCCTTTCTTTTCGACCTGTATGACGTAGTTTGTCGCGACTTCAGGGATTCTCATCACAACTTCTTCGATCTGGGACGGGAACAGGTTAATGCCGTTGATTATGAGCATATCGTCAGTCCGCCCCATTATTCTCGACAGGCGGCGATGCGTCCTGCCGCAGGGGCAGGGGTCGGTATGAATAAACGCCAGGTCCCGTGTGCGATATCGCAGCATAGGCGTGGCTCTACGTATCAGATTGGTCAGGACAACCTCGCCGGGCTCGCCATCTTTGACGGGTTCGCCTGTTTCGGGCTTGATGATTTCGACGATATATGCGTCTTCCCAGAGGTGCATATCTTTTTTATAGACGCATTCGAAGGCGACACCCGGGCCGTTAAGTTCGCTAAGGCCGTATGAGTTATAGGCGTCAATGTTCCAGACATCCTCAATCTTTCTGCGGAAATCCTCAGAATGCGGCTCAGCGCCGGTAAACGCCTTTTTCAGGACAAGCTCATCACGTTTGACCTCGGCCTCTTCGAGCTTCGAATGAACGTGCAGGAGGTAACTGGGCGTTACGTGCAGGACGGTCGTGCAGAAATCCTTCATTGTTCGAATCTGGCGTTTGGTGTTTCCTCCCCCGATAGGTATTACGGCCATACCGACCCGCTCGGCGCCATAGTGCAGGCCCAGCCCGCCGGTAAACATTCCGTAATTCATCATATTCTGAAAGACGTCCTCGCGTGTAACGCCCGTTGCGAAAATACACCTTGCCATCAGGTCTGCCCAGTTGTCGATGTCTTCTTTTGAATAGTAGATTACAGTGGGGATACCCGTCGTGCCGCTGGAAGAGTGGATCCGGACGACGTCTTTCATATCAACGGCCAGCAAACCTTTTGGGAAATTCAGTCGGAGGTCGTCTTTTGTCGTGAAGGGTATTTTCCGCAGGTCAGCTAAAGAGCGTATATCGTCCGGCGATGAGATTTTAATCCCGCTGAATTGTTTTTTATAAAAGGGTGTTTTGATAGCCCAGCCGATTGTTTCCCGCAGGCGTTCCAATTGAATCGATTCGAGTATCGACCTCTCGGCCGTCTCAATTTCCCTGTTCCAGAAAGGCGCCTGCATCGCGTATTATAATCCTTCGATTTCCTTGCGAGTGATGATTTTTATGCCTTTTTCCGTGAGAATCTTCTGTGCCTTTTCGGTGTCCTCGAACCTGAAAA
>CAYLXJ010000089.1:0-8213 GCA_964387385.1 uncultured Pirellulales bacterium | reverse complement strand
TGTTGGTTCGAATTAGAACTTCGACCCGTTGCTCACGTGCGAGTTTCGCATCACCGAATGCGCCCGTCTCGATACGGGAAGCCGGTACTCCGGCCTTAATCAGCGCCTCACGAACGTTTACGACACGGCGGCCAGCCAAAAGCTGTTTGCCGGAGGCGGAGCCGCTCGGAATGGAACCGTCGATTCCGACTTTCAGGGATGGATTTTGCTTCATGTAGTCCGCTATTTCAGACACTTGATACATATCGGAGCTACGAATTTCCGACGACTCGGACTCGAACCAAAAGGCCCGGTACGAAGTCCAGCAGCCAATAACACCTGCGGGGCCTTGTGCGCCTGTCGCCCCGGCTTCGCCTTGCGGGCCTGCATCGCCGGCAGGTCCCGTTGAACCAACAACACCGACAGTGGTGGCGCCTCTGGCACCGGTATCTCCTACTGCGCCTTGTGCGCCTGCGGGACCGGCACGGCCAGCGGGGCCGGTAGGACCAACGAGCATCGGGCCTTGAGCTCCCGTGTCTCCGCGAGCGCCTTGAGCGCCTGCGGGACCGGTTCGGCCAATTGCGCCGGTGGCACCGACTGTGCTAGCGCCTTGCTCCCCTGTGTTTCCGCGCATACCTTGAGCGCCTGTGGGGCCGGCAGGGCCAGTCACGCCAGCGCTTCCTCTTGCCACATTTCCTGCGGGGCCCGTCGCTCCGGTTTGACCGCGGATACCAGCGGGACCGGAAAGACCCTGTTCGCCTGTAGCGCCGGCAATGCCCGCGCCTGGCGCACCGGTGGCGCCAATTTCGCCTTGAGCACCCACAGCGCCGGCAGGACCTTGTTCGCCGGCTGGACCAACGAGGCTCGCGAATTCCCCACAGCTGCTTGGGCTGTTTTTCGCGGCAGAAGTTTTGGAGCAGCATCCGGCGACTGCGATTAACAGCAACCCGCAGAGGCAGACGATACACACTTTCATCGCATTAACTTTTGTCTGTACTTTCATTGTATTACCTAACTTTCTGTAATTTTATTGCTCTAACTTTTTTCTGTGATTTCATTGCACTAACTTCATAACCTGAGTTGCCTATGACTTACTTACTATTTTCTCGCAAGACACCTCTTTCTTTGAGTTTATTTCTCACGTAAGCTCGAGCGTGCTCCAAGGGTTACTACAGCCCTGAATTTATCAAATATAATCGTATGGTTCACCTCATGATATTGAATAGGCCACAAGGTCTATGCAACTTGGCAAATTGGTCGCCTAAACGCTACCAGTTAACGCCGTGGCATCCGTTCACAAAAGCTGCCAGTGCGAAAAAGACGACAATCAAAACATATTTGTAAATTGAATGTATTTTCATGTTAAACCTCCTTTCTTAAATTAAACAGGGAGTCATACAATACACTCCTTAATGTTAAGCACATATTCCCTGTCGAAGCATTCATGCTTTCTTAAGTTGACCATGCAATAAACCACCCAGCCCGATAATTATCGCGACAATTCCGCCGATGAGCAGCCATATCGCCTTGTCGGTCGGTGAGCCGGTAAAAAATCGGGAAACGTCAGAACTGAATGACTCTGTCGCGGCAACGCCGAAGACCACAAGAACTATGCCGCCGGCAAGAATTGCCAGTAAGATTAGTTTATTCATATTCATTGTATTCTCCTTCAAATTTTTATGTCTAACTCACGAAAGGTCACACGACCCTTCGTCCGGTGATGACTCTGAACAGGATAACCACAATGGCAATCACCAGCAGAGCGTGAACCAGGCCGCCCATGGTATAGGAGGTCAGTAATCCTGCGAGCCACAATAAAACCAGAATGACAGCAATAGTGTAAAGCATAACAATCCTACCTTTCTATTTTCGGGTTTAGTATTCACCGCACACGGCCACAAGCCGCCTGACGGACCAAACCCATATACTCATTTTCTCTATGCCGACTCGAAACTTTTTTTCATTACCGGGACAGGATAACTTTTCATTATTTCCCGGAGCGTTTTTGCTTTAATTCATCGAGATACCTTGCCGCTGCATCCTTGCCGCCTAATCCAAAGGCAAGCGCCAAAGCAAGGACAATGCCGCCAAGGATAATATTAAAGGTAGTAGTCACTAAAAGTGTTGCGATACCAAGCTGTGCCAGCGCGATTGTTAACGCAAAAATTATTATCGCCCACCTGCTTATGCCGGCCAGCAGCTCCGGCTTGGGTAGTTTCGCGTTGCCCGCGGCTATCCTTACTATTCCCGACACAAAGCCGGCCAGAAACATCGCAACCACCAGAACAAGAAGCGCCGCTATGACATTCGGGATGTAAGCAAACAACTTGGCAAGAACGTCTGAAGTATTCGGCAGCCCTAATGCGTTTACTGTCATCACAAGCACCATAATAATAACCAGCCAGTAAACAAGGCCGCTCACGACCTCCCGTGCGGTAATCTCCAAACCGCCCCTGCTTAGAATTTCTGATACTCCCGCCTTGTCCGCCATCGTATCGAAGCGAACTGCCTTAAGCAGCCAGTCAACTAACCGACGGATGGCCTTGGCCACAATCCAGCCCACTATCAGGATTATTAATGCGCCCAGCAGGATTGGAAGATAGGCCAGTATCTTCGTCAGCATCTGGCGGACCGGCTCAACAATAAGTTCATTCCAGTTCATTTTTTTGTCTCCTAATTAAATTTGTTTGTTTTTCACCATTTTTGGCTTTCGCCCCGATTAACAAATAGTGATATGCGTTTTATCATGGCCTTTCGAGATTTTATGTTTAAGCGCCGGTAGGAATTCGAGAGCAACTTTTATAATATTATTTTGTTAGTATTATGTCCCCGGCAGCATTCCTCGTATATAAGGAAAATGCTTATTTTAGACCTTGATAATGCCTATTTTGCAATCGCCTAAGTATGGGATAAGCAAGTTTTGAGAGCTGCCCCCTGTTAAATGATTTGGATAGGCAGGATTTTTAGTGTTGAGTTTTGGAAAAACTGCTAACGAGATAAGCTCTTTTCATTGAAACGGATATGTTGTATAATCCTGCCGGTTTAATCAAACGATGACTTTTAGTGTGTAAGGAGAAACGTTATGGAACAGCATCGGATGAGCAAGATAAAGAAAAAGCGCAAGAGCGGTTTTTTGGTGCGGATGCGGACTAAAAAAGGTCGCAAATTGATAAACCGCAAACGGAGATTCAAAAGAAGCGTAAATGTTCGGTAATGTAAGGAGAATGACATAATGGCATTAAAGATATTTTACGAGAAGGATGCGCCGCTTGAGCCGTTGAAGGGCAAAAAGGTGGCGACCATCGGTTACGGCAGTCAGGGTCACGCGCACAGCTTGAATTTGCGCGACAGCGGCATCGAGGTGTCGGTAGCGGAATTGCCCGGGACGGCCAATTACAAGATAGCGCAGGAACACGGCTTTACGCCGACGGACGTTGCTACTGCGATGAAGGGAGCATCGCTTTTGATAATTACCCTGCCGGACGTTATTCAGGCGAAGGTTTACGAAGGGCAAATCAAGCCGAACTTAGTTGCGGGGCAGACACTGGGATTCTGTCACGGCTTCAATATACATTTTAAATATATCGTGCCGCCTAAGAGCAACAACGTGGTTATGATTGCGCCGAAGGGGCCTGGACATTTAGTAAGAAGCGAATTTCAAAAAGGAGGCGGAGTGCCCTGTCTTGTCGCGGTAGCAAAGGACGCGACAGGCGATGCACTCAATACCGCACTTGCTTGGGGCAACGGTATTGGCGGCGCACGGGCGGGGATTATCAAGACGACGTTCAGGGAAGAGACCGAGACAGACCTTTTCGGCGAACAGTGTGTGCTTTGCGGAGGATTATCGTCGCTGATAAAGGCGGGGTTTGAGACATTAGTGGGCGCGGGGTATCAGCCGGAAATCGCGTATTTCGAATGTATGCACGAAGTGAAGCTGATTGTTGACCTGATGTATCAGGGGGGGCTTAGTTATATGAGGTATAGCATTTCGGATACGGCTGAATACGGCGACCTTACTCGCGGGCCGAGGATTATAACGTCGAAGACAAGGGCCGAAATGAAAAAGATTCTCAAGGAAATCACCAGCGGCAAATTTGCCAAAGAATGGATGAACGAACATCGGACCGGGCTGAAGAAGTTCAATAAGCTTTATCAGAAGGATTATAACTGCCAGCTCGAAAAGGTCGGGCGCAAACTGCGTAAAATGATGAAGTGGATTGACGTGAAGGAGGTATAATCCTCGTTAAACGGTTGCGGTTGCGCGGCTCGTAACGGTTACGTTAATCGTAAAACGTCTCAAAAACGCAACCGTAAGACGATAAACGAAACGAGCAGCGCAACCGATGAACGAATGACGCAACCCTGTTAGAGACGAGATGGAGATAGAGTGAAAGCGTTAAGATTATCAATTCTATTGGCCTGCGGGTTGGTTGCAGGATGTGCTGTGGCGGAATTATTTAAGCCGGAGAAACCGCCTTATAATGAGGATATTTACGCAATCTACCGGCAGACGACACTGAAACAAAGCACAAGCGCAGACGCGCTCGCATTGTTTGCAAAACCAGAATTGGGATTAGTCAGCCAGAGTAAAAGCGTAATCGCCCAGGCAGGCCAGAAAAACAAGGGGTATAAGTCATGGTTTAATATGGCGGCGTTCGATGAGAACTCCCTGATAATGAACCGCAAGTATGTTTTTATCGTCGATGAGCGCCCTAAGCAGTTGTTCGTTGAGCCGTGGGAGGGTGTATATTTTGACTGCCAAATGGTTTTGCCGAAAGAGGTTTTGGGCGAGCCATACGCCAATGAAAACGCCAAACGCATCGCCATACTAAAACAAGTCAGGGAAAGTACTCGAGCAGACGCAAGAGATGTCGGGGCCGACAACCAGGTTATCCTGAGGTGTGGTGCGATAATCAGCCAGGGGATAGACGCACTTGGCGTGAAGCTTGATGCTTCCCCTGCAATGGCGGCCGGCTTGAGCGAGCCGGAGGGTCTGGAATTTGAGGATATGAGCTTCGATAAGGGGCGAATGCGTTTGATAACAGAGGGCGACGTAGTTACAGTCAGGATGCGTCTGGGCTCATTTGCTAAAAAGGGGAAGGTCAGCTTCGTAAAACCCGTCGAGGCGGATTAAGAAAATCGAAAGAGCGGGTTCATAAGCCGAGTTCTGTTTTAACGGTCATTTATCTGGGCCAGCCGTTACCGACTGGCTCAAGCGACCTACCCGCCGGTATTGCCCGGGCCGAGCGCCGGCATATTTGGTCTTTCAGGCGGTGGGGTTTGCCCTGCCGGTCTTGTCGCCAAGACCGCGGTGCGCTCTTACCGCACCATTTCACCTTTGCCTGCCCCGATTTCTCGGGACATCGGCCGTATATTTTCTGTGGCACTTTCCCTCCCCCTCTTATTGCTTTCGCAAGAAAGCAGAGGGGGGGCGGCTGTTAGCCGTCACCGTGCCCTGTCCTGCTCGGACTTTCCTCCCCGCTCCCCTTAAGGAAGCGGAGCGACCGCCCGACCCGCTCTTTCGATTCCAAAGGATTATACCAAAAAACGGCTATTCAGTGCGCTGGATTTCGGTGTGTTTTTTGAAGTGTTTGTCATCGGTATCTGGGTAATCGTTTCGGGAGTGGACGCCGCGGCTTTCCCTGCGGGCAAGGGCCGATTGAGTAATAAGCAGCGAAACTGTAAGCATATCCTGTAATTCCCAATCGTGCGGGTTGTCAAAAGTTTTGTCCATTACATATCGCTGCCAGAAGCGGATGATTTCCTGGGCTTCTTTCAGCGGCTGGGCTTTTCGGGTAATACCTACGTTTCGCCACATAAGGGCTCGCAGGGAGTTTCTGACGTCTGCTGTATCGAGGCGTGTGCGGTCGGAATGGGGGATTTGGTATTTTATCACCGGCTCTCTGAAACCGGCTGGATGCTTCGAGATTGCCGATTGGCCCGCGATTCTGCCGAAGACAAGGCCTTCGAGAAGCGAGTTGCTGCCTAAGCGGTTTGCCCCGTGAAGCCCCGTTGAAGCGACTTCGCCGCAGGAATACAGATTTTCGATATTGGTCTTAGCGCCGATGTCGGTTTTCACGCCTCCAACCATATAATGGGCGCTGGGGCGGACGGGGATGAGGTCTTTGCTGATATCGATATCGAAGCTCTCGCAAAGCTCGCTTATGACGGGGAATCGCTTGGCAAAATGCTGCTTGTCGAAGTGGCGGATATCGAGATACACGTGGGTCGATTTGGTCTTGAGCATTTGTTCGAGGATAGCCCTGCTGACGACATCTCGCGGGGCAAGCTCTGCAGCGGGGTTATAGTCCTTCATAAAAGCCCTGCCCTTGGTATCGCGCAAGACCGCGCCTTCACCGCGAAGTGTCTCGGTAATCAATGCGCGTGAAGCGCCTGCGATGTAAAGCGTCGTTGGGTGAAACTGGACGAATTCGAGGTCGCGGAGAACCGTTCCCGCCCGATAGGCAATGGCAAGACCGTCTGCTGTCGCGCAGGAAGGGTTCGTGGTCTCGCGGTAGAGCTGGCCTGCGCCGCCTGTGGCGAGGATTGTGTTGGCCGCCCAGATAATTTGTAAGCCCCTGTCTTTCTGCCAGCCGATTACGCCTAAGCATTTGCCGCTGGAAGTCAATAAATCTATTGTGAAGAAATTCTCGATAATTTTTATGCTTCTCTGCTCACGGGTTTTGGCGATGAGGGTCTGGGCAATGATTTTACCCGTCTCGTCGCCGTGGGCGTGAGCAATTCGGGCGTGGCTGTGGCCTCCTTCGAGGGTCGTTGCGATTGAGCCATCGACCATATCGAAAGCGCAGCCCCATTCAAGAAGCTGGCGGATAAGTTCCGGTCCCTGTTTGACAACAAGCTCGACGGTTTGGCGGTCGCAAAGTGAGCTGCCCGTTCGCAGGGTATCGGCGATGTGCTGCTCGAAAGAGTCGGTTTTGTCGAGGACCGAGGCGATACCGCCCTGTGCGTGCCAGGTGTTGCTGTCTTCGACGGTACCTTTTGTAACGACTATGACGTTACAGTGCTGCGATGCCTCAATTGCTGCGCGAAGGCCGGCTATGCCTGCCCCTATAACGAGACAATCAGTCGATTGCTGAGAGGTCGAGACAGAGTCAATATCGACAAGATAGCGTCTGAATTCAGGAGAAGTCGTCATTGTGTTTTCACTTTCAGTCAAACGGGTATTTCGTTGGCTTCAGCTTAAACGTCATTACAGTCGGGCAAATCCGGCTTTGCCTGTTCGACGTATTTCAACTCCATAGGTTCGTCAAACAAATCCTCATCACCGGCGTGCTCTCTCATAAACTGCTGCAGTTCTTCTGTTGAGGCGGTTAGAACGACGCGGTCTCTTTCGAGTTTTTCGTGCCTTAAGAGATTCGGGTCGCTTTCGAGCATTTCATTGAGCGTTTCAGGATTCATTACCCGCATTTTCAGAATCGGCTGAATTTGCTCGATTTTCATAAAAGTATGCGCGGGAACAAGGTGGACCTTGTAGAATTCGTTGGCCTGAATTTTCGAGTCCGTATCATCCGGATACAGGTCGAGGAAAACCATTTCGTCAATCCTGCCGAGCGTCCCCGTGAAAGAACCTTTTTCCTCTTCCTCATCGCCCGCGGTGTAGATTACTTCGTAAGAGTTCGAATCGGATTGCCTTGTGAACTGCCAGCTTTCACTGGAGTTGTCGCCGGCCCAGACGCCGACGAGTCGCGGCTCAAAGAAAATGTCTTTCTCGGTAAAAAGCGAGTGAAGAGACGGGACGCAGCCGGTGAGGATGCCCGCGAGCAAATAAAAGAGCGCTTTTTTGGTTTTCATAAAAGGACTCCTTAAAATTCTTCGGAATTATGGTATTGTAGCGATTTTATAAACGGTAGCAATGAAGGATTGAGTATGGAATTGGAATTGTCGGGCTGGATGGTTGTAGCCCTGTGTGCGGTTATGGTCGGGATTAGCAAGACCGGAATACCGGGCTTCGGAATAGTATTTGTGCCGTTAATGGCTATGGTGATGCCGGCAAGGCAATCGACCGGGGCGGTATTGGGTATGTTGATTTTGGCGGATTTGTTCGCTGTCAGTTATTACCACCGCAATGTTCTTTGGGGGCATATTATCCGGCTGATACCGGCCACGCTTGCGGGTATCGTCGCCGGATACTTTGTAATGAAGGTTATCAGTGACGAGCAGTTGAAGCCGATAATCGGGGTAATCGTCCTGGCAATGCTTGGTGTCAACTGGCG